>JARRMG010000011.1:0-26195 GCA_037386265.1 Nitrosopumilaceae archaeon | reverse complement strand
GTACAGAATGCAGTGAAAAATTTTCTAATCATGATGATCTAGTCAAGCATGTTCGAAAGGCACATCATCATACTATTGTAAAATGTACTGAATGTGGTCAAGAATTTATCCATGAAAAACATCGCTTAGAGCATTTTAGAGAAGAACACAAGGAAAAAAAGGCAAGAAAAAGAACAGAAAAAAATCTGTCCAAACACCGTGGGATTTTCAAAACTTAGTTAAGATTATCCAAATACCATAGGGCTGTTGATAATAGTAGAATTAATGTAAAAAATCTCTGACATCAAAAACTCAAGCAAGTGAATTTAGAATCTTGGCTAACTTGATATCATTAAGAGTGATTCCCCCAGCATCATGGGTAGTCAAGTCTACTGAAAGTCTGTTGTATACATTGAACCACTCTGGATGGTGATTCATTTTTTCTATCTCCATTGCAGCTCTTGTCATAAAACCAAATGCCTCATTGAAGGTCCCAAACTCAAAATCCTTGTGAAGTTTTTCATCCTGAACAGACCACCCTGGGAGATTTTGGATCTCCACTGAAATTTCCTCTGGAGATAATTTCATCATAAATTTTCTAATCTTCTACTACTTTAAAAGTTAAAGAATAATATCAGATACCTTTCTATCTTGAACAGTCTGAAATTTTGTGAATAAAATGAACAATGAACTCTTAACAAACATCAAAAATGCAATAACAAAAACTGTTCCCAAAAAAAGAGTCGGTGTGGCATTTTCTGGCGGTGTTGACAGTACTCTGATTTCAAAAGTTCTCTCTGACTTGGATTATAATATAACTCTGCTTACAATTGGATTTTTTGAGTCTCATGATATTTTGTTTGCAAAAGAGGTCAATGAGAAATTAAAACTCTCTCATCATATACTCGAAATCGAGCCTGAAACATTTGGGAAAATATCATCTGACATTAACCAAAAAATAAAGACCGAGAATCTTTCTTGGAATGAAAACTGTATTGCGTTTTACTATGTATCTAAACTTGCTCAAAGTCTTGACATTGATACTGTTGTTACTGCAAACGGAATTGATGAGCTGTTTTGTGGGTACAATGCATATAGGGATGTCTTCTCAGAGGGTGAATCAAAGATTTTAGAGTTAATGGATTCAAAGCTGGAAAATGAACTACTAATGATGAAGGCAGTAAATCTAATTTCTTCTGAATTTGGAGTCAAGATAATCCAGCCACTTTTGTCTCCAGAATTTATTGAATTTGCAAAAACTATTCCAATATCAGAAAAGATTTTGGATTCAGAAGATCTGATGAGAAAGCATGCAATTCGAAAACTCGCAAAGGATGTTCAAGTTCCCGAAATCTCTTACAATAAAAGAAAAAAAGCACTACAATATGGGACCAAAATCCACAGAAAGCTTCTAAAAACTAGATAATTTTCTTGCAGTTCTTTGCAACGGACCTGTTAACATTGCCAATGATAATGCTTGATGCGCCAAGATGCTTATCTGGGGAAAATATAGAGTCTATCTCTTTTTCTGAAAGATTAGCTGTGAATGCCTTATCTGCCTTTATGGCATCACTATACTGCATATCCTTGTCTTTTGCCTCAAAGGCCACACGTTGAACGTCTCTGTAGGCAACAAATCTTGGAATTCCTTTTTTGATTAAGGCCTCCAAGACAAACTCTGCAAATATCTGACCCTTTGTAATTTGCAGATTTTCTACAATTCTCTTCTCATTTACTATAAGGTTTGAAATAATTCTAGTCATGGTTTCAAGCATTTCATCTACTAATATTGATGCAGTTGGAAGGATAAATCTCTCATTTGCTGAATTTGACAAGTCTCGCTCATGCCACAATGGAATGTTCTCAAATGATACTCCAACTTGACTTCGTAATAATTTTGATAATGATGACACACGTTCACTTTTGATTGGGTTTCGTTTTACGGGGACTGCACTACTTCCCATTTGACCTTTTTTGAATTGTTCTGCTACTTCACCAATCTCTGTTCTCTGAAGATTTCTAATTTCTATTGCAATTTTTTCTAGTGTTGCTCCAATCAATGCCAATTCAAATACATACTCTGCATATCTTTCTCTTGGAATTACTTGAGTTGTAACTTCTGCTGGAACTAACCCCAATCTTTTTGCAACTTTCTTTTGTACATCAATTGACTTTGCACCCATCAAGGAACCAGTACCGACAACCCCTAGAGTTTTGCAAATCAATATTCTCTTCTTTATTTCTTCAATTCGCTCGACATGTTTTGACATCTCCGCTGCCCAATTGGCAAACTTTAATCCAAAAGATATGATACTTGCATGTTGCCCATGTGTTCTACCTACTGCTGGGAGGCTTTTGTATTGAACAGCCTTTTTTGCCAAGACTAATGCCATCTTTGCAACTTTAGGTTCAATTATTTTTAATGCATCTCGCATTTGCATTGAGTTGCTAGTGTCAACTAAATCGTTACTTGTTAAACCATAATGAATCCATGGCCTTACTTCTTTTGTGCATTTTTCACTGAGGGATTCGACCAAAGCTGCAGTGTCATGATCACTTTTTGCTTCTAATTCCTTGATTCTTTTTGCAGTAATTTTGCCGGAATTTGCAGCTGTGAATACCTTTCTTCCAACAGTCTTTGGAATTAGGCCAATTTCACTTTGGGAAAGGGCAGCTGCTCCTTCTATTTGGAGTTGATAATCGACCTTTTTTTGCTCAGAGAAGATCTCCATCATCTCTTTGGTTCCATATCGACCACTATCTATGGGTAAAATTGCCAATAATTGCTCTTTTTTTGTATCGAAAATAAATCTACTTGTAGCAGGCTTGGCTGCTTAATTATTTTGACATATATTCACCTGAAATTCCAAGCATTTGACGATGCAAAGACCTGTAGTGATATTTGATTTTGATGGAACTATTGCAAACACTCTAGACTCTATAATCGATATTATGAATAATCTATCTGAGGACTTTGGATTCAGAAAGATTAGAGATGAAGATAAAGAATACCTTCGTGGCAAGCGACCTCGAGAGATACTAAATCATCTTGGAATATCTTTATTCAAACTTCCTTTTGTAATAAGAAAAGCAAGGCGAGAGATAAATTCTCACATTGCTCTTTTATCTCCACCGACGCCCAATCGATTGACTAACATTGAAGAAAATGTAAGAAATTTTCTTCACGCAAACAACCTTGATCAATTTGATCTTTTTTACACCTCAAAGAAAATTTTCGGAAAGGACAAGACAATCTCTAAAATCATTCAGGATATGAAATTGGAAAAATCTAATGTCTATTTTGTTGGCGATGAAGTACGTGATATTGAGGCTGGAAAAAAAGCAGGAGTCAACACTATTGCCGTGAGTTGGGGGTATAACACAAAAGAAGCACTTGCAAACGAGAATCCTGATTTTTTAATTGACTCACCAGAGGACCTTGGAAAAATTATCTTAAAAAAATAAAAAAATTCCAACAATCGTTGGAGATTATTTCATTCGAACGATGTCGATTTTTACTACGGGGTTGCCCCAAGCATGAACACTTGAAAGTAGATCCTCATCCCCTACGATTCCAGGATGTGGTATGACTACTCCTTCTTCTGCGATTGCAGGATTACTAGTACCTGTTCCAGTATCATCAGAGGAGACTCCAATTGCATCCTGACAAGGAGGTACCAAATCTACAAAATCTTCAGTATTCATCTCTGTTCTTGCATCATATGCCATAGCATACACTGTCTTTTGGTTTATTGGAAGTCTGACAGAGTCGATTCCTGCAAAACCATCATTGGTGCACACCAACATACTTGCAAAAGAGAGATATCTTGTTGTGCCTTCTGCAGATACTACAAAGGTTTCAGAATAATTCAAACCAGTTTCTCCAGGGTCATTTGCAGGCACTAATGGAGCATCTCCGTGAACAATATCCAATATTCCATCTTCTTCCTCTAACATAATGATTAGGGGATCAAGATTACCATTTTCTGCTAACTGTTGCAGTTCAACACTTGCCATTTCCCCTACTGAAAAAATTCCTACATCATGGGAGTGTGTGACAAGAAGAGGAGGGGTTATTGGTTGTCCAGGTGTAAGGTTTGTTATTGTTACCTCGTACATTTTTGCTTGTGCGGCATTAGATTCTGGTATTCCTGTCATGCTTACAACAGCTAACATCGCAACCATTGAAGCCAAAGCAAGAATACCTTTATTTTTTGATTTCATTAAAACAATAATTCAAAAAATTTACCTTAAAGATTTACCAAGTTTATGCCCCAATCTTTTTTCAACTATCTTCTTGTAATCCATACAAGAACAGACAGTCCGATTGTCTGAATTACATTAATTGCAAACAAGTAATGAGCTACCATGTCGGCTGACATCATCAATGCCTTGTCATCCATGTAAAGAGTAAACCAAAACAAAACAATCACAATGTTTTGAATCATCAACAAAAATGCAACTAAAACTAAACCTGATGTATAGTAAGATCTAATCACCCTCAAATTCTGAACATATGTTCCAATTGCTACTCCAAGCAAACCAATATTAAGAAATGCAGATACTACAGCAGCTAACATAAAGTCTACCATCTTTTTCCTCCTCTGAGATTTGATAAATTACTTTGTCCCAATTTTCTCCATAATCTCCACTAATACATTTTGATTTTTACTCATAATGTCAGATAGCTGGTATTCTGCGCCATATGTTTTTTCAGCTTTTTTGACAAACTCGTTTTTTGTTAAAATCTTGAGGTGATGAGCTACTGTTTTGTGATCTAAATTCAAGGATTTTGCAATCTTATGGGCATTCATTGGGGTTTCTTTGATTAGGCTAAGTATTCTTGCCCTATTAGCACCTCCTCTTGTGCCTGCAATAAACATCCAAAGTATCATTTTGAATCTAGGATTTTCCTCGGATTGGCCATTCTCTGTACCTGAAAAAGAAAATATATTCTTAGGAATTATCTGCACAATTGAAAAAACTGGAAAAATAACCAAAGCTCCAATCAATGATTGCTCAGAATTAGTATAAGATATAAAAAATTCCTTTTGGGGTTTTTTGACCTTCTCATTGAGGAAAAATTTCTGCACTTCCAAATAAAACTCCAAATGCTTTGCACCAAATTAAGACCTGGTTGTACTCTACAAGATTCACTTTATTTGGAATTTCATAGTTTTGATTTCCACTGTTAGCTTTTAATTTTCCTAAATTGACGAATTCAGATGCGTCTTTATCTGTTGAGAGATACACATACAGATCTGGACCGTTAGTAGATTTGAAATTTTCAAGTCTTAAAAAATCCCTTCCGTCTTCTAGAGGTATTGTGTATGCTTTACCTTGAGCATCATGAATTCCATCACCAACTCCTACAAATACTCCTGAATAAGAAATAGAATGGGTTTTCATCGTCTCTTCTTCCATAGTGTCACTCATCGTCTCTTCTTCCATAGTGTCACTCATCGTCTCTTCTTCTGTATCTGGTTGAATAAGAGCACCCATTGGTACTTCTTCATCAATAGACGACTCAGTAAAATATGGAGATAAAGCAAAAGCTGAAACAAATCCAAATACTAATACACCAACAATCACAATCAAGGATTTTTTCATGATTGAATTAGCATATTTTGGTATAAAGCCTATTTTCCATTTTAGGCCCCGATCTTAGAAACCATTTTAGGTTAAATTACTGTTTAAAAAATTACAAACCGTGAATCCATTATTTCAACTCAGCACTAGAAGTTATGATAAAGAAATATCAATCATTCATGAAGCATTAAAAGAATTAGAAAATGAATGCAATGTAAAAGGCGGGTACAAAATTGAAAAACCATTTGAAAAATTTGGATGGACCTTCTTTAATATTCAAATTAGTGAAGAAATGGTGGCAATAATAGAAAAATCAGGCATGATGAAAGGAGCTTTAGGTTTCAAAATTGGAGAACAATTAACTAATTTTATTGGCCATTATTTGGAAACCAAAGGAAGTAATGTTAGAATAAAGAAAATCGATTACGGGTAATCACAAAAAATCATCCAATTAAAAAATCTAATATTCAATAGAAACTTGATAAATTTATGGAAATTTATCCTGATGTAAAATTACGTGTGCGAATTAGTGAAAGTGATGTTCATTATGAAGGAGGATTGGTTGATGGTGCTCATGTTATGAAGCTTTTTGGGGATGTTGCAACAGAATTGACGATTCGATATGATGGAGATGAAGGGCTTCTTAGGGCATATGAAAAAGTAGAATTTCTTGAACCAGTTCATGCTGGAGATTTTTTAGAAGTTACTGGAAAAATCATTAGTGCTGGAAATACAAGCAGAAAAATAGTTTTTGAGGCTTTCAAAATAATTTCTCCATCCAATGATCTGCCACAAGAGTCTGCCTGCAATGTACTAGAACCACCCATTATAGTTGCAAAGGCTATTGGCACTTCAGTTGTAACTAAGGATAAGCAAAGAAAGAAAACACCAAGTTTTGAATCTACTGATGAGGAAGTCATTGATGCTTTTAATAAAATTAAGAGTGGAGAGGTCTCTAGAATGGGTCAAAAGAACTCCAAATAACTTTCTTTTTCTATTATGAAAAATTAGATTAGGGTTCTACAGTTAGAATTCCTTTCATTTCGGGGTGTATAGAACAATAGTATTCAAAGGTACCATTTTTATCGGCGAGAAATGTTATTGATTTTGTTTGGAAATATCCTAGGTCTCCGGTATGCACATTAAATTCATCAATGTTGAGATTATGTTTTGACTTTGTTGAGGCTTCATTTTTTTCTTCATTAATTAGGTGAATTTGTACTAGATTTCCATTTTTAACCGTTAACGAAGGTGAATTACCTGAATAAATTATATTTGATTCCGATTATTTAGGGCATGATTAACAATGGTAACTTGTTTCTCTAATTAAATAATAATGCAGAAGCAGATTCTAGGAAATATAGTTATGTCTAAGGCATATAATGAGAACTTGTAAAGGACGAATTTACATCCAAGCTTTTCATTTTTCCTTTTGGAGTAGATTGCTTCTGCATCAAAAATTTTTAGGAATTGAGATATTTAGGCCATGCTTAACATTGTTAACTTGAGACTCAATAATAGAATAAATCTCTTTTATTTTTTCTTGATTTTGATCTCAGTTTTGAATTGCAGCATGGACATCTGAGATTCAAAGTTGCAAGAAAAACATCACATAGTGAACATCTTTTTTGACCACTTTGATATTTTTTTGAGGTGGGTATTCTAGTAGTTTTGTAAAATTCACATACTCCATGGCAATTATAGCCCATTTTAAGCGAATTTTCTCCTACCTATTTGAGATTTTTCCAAACGCCACCAATCATCATTCTTTTTAGCGGCAAGATCTTCTTCCTCTTCTTTTTCTTTCTTACTCATAATCAATAATCCATTTTGACACTAAAAAGATTGAATTAACATTGTTAAGCATCAAGTAAATACCTGAACCCCAGAAATCTATGCAGAATGCAAAGAATACAGAAATTCAAATTTTCACTAGATTATTCAGACTCGAAAAGAACTGATTTTATACCTCTACTAAAAAGGATTAGGTATGCCTGAACAAGAATCCAATGATATTCTCAGTTCTATGGATAGTTTCATTGAAAAAATCCAACACATTAAAGGTATAATGTTGGGCGTTTCCTTGTCGGCCCTCATATTAGCTCCATTTGCAATTGGAATTTCTTCCTACCTGATTACACATCCCAAATTTTTACTTTTAATTGAAAATGAAAATGAATTTGGTTTTATGCTGATTATTCTTTTGACAATGGTCATAATTACCTCTGGAATTTGGCTGGTGGCAGGCTTGAGACAATTCCAGTCCCTAAACTCATGGAATAAAAGATATTGTGATTATTTAGAGAAAAGAGATAGTCTTGATGAAGCCATCGCTAAGAAATTCCATCTAGATGATTAGTAGAAATTTTAAGTTATGTGAAGAATCTGAGGATTTTTCTTTTCTTGGAAACAATTTTTCATAAGGTTCTATTATCTGATTGCAAAAATCCTTTCCCTTTTGAGTTGCCCTGAATAATGTTATCTTTCGTTTTCCTTCCAAAACTTCCTCACTCTGGATCATCTCATTTTCTTCAAGATTATCTAAAATTCCTTTATGTTTTGATATGTTCAATCCACAAAAACTAAAAAGGGAAGTTTGGTTAAGCTGGCCATATTCTGAAAGAGTAAGGATAATGTCCTTTACAATGTATATTCTATCCCTATATTTTCTAAAATCAGCCAATAAAGGTACTTATTGTGATGCTTCTTTAACTATTATGAATGTAGATTTTTAGATGATTAACATTGTTAAGCAATACCTTATAATCAAAGATTTGCTGCTAGTATATGAAACAAAAAATATCATCTACAAAAAGTCTGGTAAAAAATATTTTCAAACGAGATCAAAAATTCACTAACGAATGCAAAATATGTAAAATGGAATTTGCCGATCCTGAAAGAACAAAAAAACACATGATAAAGGCTCATTCAAAACCTAAACGAGAAAGTTAATTTGGGTTAAATCGAAAAACTCCTAACATAACAAAGTTAAGCATTATCTAAATATAAAAAAATTAATGGTTATCTATGCAGAAGCATGCTGTGCATCTTGAGAAAAAAGGTTCCTAATTCAGTCTGTCCATGTTTCATGTACTTTTGGACAGAATAGCCTCAAATCTCTAAAATTGCTTCTGCATTAAATTTTAATTTGTTAAGTTAGACTTAACAAAGTTAATCGAAGTATAATAAATGTAAAATGTCAAAATAAACAAAATTGACAAAATTGAGTTGTAGTAATTATGGATTTGAATGTGATTTTGTGACTGAAGGGGAGGTTGAACAAGTCATAGAAGAGTTTAGAGACCATACAGAAAGTGAACATGGGATAGATTATTCTAAAGAAGCATTAATGCAATTTATTTTGAGAAAGACCACGTAATCTGAAACCGCAGGAGACATTTACATGATAGACTTTTTTGATTTATCTAATCTCTCCTTTTTCATAAATTCCGTTTTTCTTCAAGGAAATGATGGAGGACTTTTTGCCATTTTTGCAAATGGGAGAGGTTCTTTAGGTAGCGAAGACCCAATTGTAAAAGGAATCGTTCCAACATTATTTGCAGTTGCTGGATTTGGAATTATGTTAAATTTTATCAACTCTATAATTAGAAGGAAAGTTGTTGATCAGACAAAACTAAACCGCATTATGAAGGAAACAAAGGGATGGCAGAAGGAACGAATGTCTGCTATGAGATCAAGAGACCAAGAAAAAATTACGGAATTAAACAAAAAATCTAGCTACATGAACAAGATGTCAATGGAGATGATGCAAATGAACATGAAGCCCATGATGTTTACTTTTATTCCTCTAATTTTGATTTTTTATTTGGTGTTGCCTCAATTATTCACTTATACTGTAGCCATGTCTCCTGTGTCTCTAAATATTTTTCCTGGTAATTTTTTTCATCTTACTTGTACTGCTGAACAAGCACTAGATCCAAATAATATTTGTCCCCAAGAAAACGCAGTTTATCTTTGGGCGTGGTATTTTCTATCTTCAATTTCATTTAGTGGAATAATTATGAAGATAACTAAATCTACAATGGGTCTAAACTAAGAACTTATGAAGTTTTTTAATTAAAACTTTAGAGTGACTGAATTTTCAGTCATTTTTACATTTCCCTCTTTTTCAAGAGTTGATTGAATGATGGCCTCTAAAAATGCCTTTAAGAAAATAGACCCCTTATTTCCAAATTCATGGTGAACACTAACTATTCTACCACTATCGCCAGATTCCATGTCACACATTCCATAACCGCAATGCTCAAAATACATTTTGATAAAATCTGAAATTGATTGTGGAGAAAGCTCCTTCCATTTGAACAGGATAAAGTCTTTGGGTTCTTTTGATCCAATTGATTTTGCAAAATTAATGATATTTTTCTCATCTAAAGAGTTGAGCAACTCACGAAAAGAACCCTTGCTCATCTCAACCATTCCAAATTTTTTCATATATTGATCAAGCTCCACGTGGTCTCCAAAGATTTGATTTGCCAAAGTATTGAGACTAATTCTTTTTTCTTCTGCTTCTTTTCTTAATCCCTTCTCATACTTTTCATCTATTCGAAAGGTAATGGTGGAGGTTTTTTTGCTCAAAGCCATTATGCTTGCTTTTGATTGCACTATAAACTTCTTGATTATATTTTACAAAAGGCCAAATCTGTCATGAATCAAATTTCCAAAAATCTAACAATATCAACCCAACAGCTAAGCCAGAATGTGGCTCAGCAAACCCCAATGCTTATCTTTGATCTACGAACATCTGAACAATTTGAAGAATCTCATGTTCCTGGATCTGTTCATGCAGTCTGTGATACTCATGCAAAAGAAAAGATCATGCCTAAAATCCCACAAAATACCAAAATTGTACTAATATCTGAGCCTGAAGAAATCTCAAAAGAAATTGCTGCAATGATGGCAGGATTTGGCCTTGATGCTTATTATTTGCAAGGTGGCTTTTCTGGATGGAATGGAGATCTTACAACAGGCAAGACTGGAAAATCTATCACTCCTGATGAAGTAATCTCAAAACTTGATGAATTGTACCTTTTGGACGTAAGGGATACTGAGGAGTTTTCTGAATATCAAATACCAGGCAGTGTAAACATTCCACTATCTGATCTTTTCGATCCCAAAACCCTGCAAAAAATTCCTCAAGACAAAGAGATTGTGACAATCTGTCCGCATGGGAATCGCGCTATGGTTGCAAGCTTTGCATTAGCAAGAGCCGGAATATACTCTTCTACTCTTGCAGGTGGATTAACAAAATGGAATCAGGTGCTAAAACCTGTAACTGTAGTAAATGAGCCAGTGCAAGTAATTCAAGTGCAGAAAGTCGGAAAAGGATGTTTGTCCCACATCGTAGAGTCTAAAAATGAGGCAATAGTAATTGATCCTCTTTATCCGATTGAAAAGTATGTAGAAATTGCAAAGCAAAAGGGTTTCAAAATAACCAAAGTCTTTGATACTCATCAGCATGCAGACCATGTATCTTCAGCCAGGGATCTTGCAAAGGCAACAAATGCAAAACTGTATCTCTCAAAGCATGAGAGATATGATTTTGATGCAAGCTTTGTTTCTGGTGGAGAGACAATTCCATTTGGAAAAACAACTCTTCGTGTAATTCACACACCTGGTCACACACCTGGAAGCTTGAGCTTTGTAGTTGATGAAAAATATGTCTTTACTGGAGATATCTTGTTTGTAGAGTCAATTGGACGACCAGATTTACGAGACAAAGCCGAAGAATTTACTGAAGAGTTGTATGAGACTCTGCATGAAAAGCTATTGCAGCTTCCTCATTATACGATGGTCTTCCCAACCCATCATGGAGAAAATGTAAAAGCAACAGATGATGCATTTTACTCCACAATTCAGCAATCAAAGAACCTTCCATGGCTTGATATTCCTAAAGACGAGTTTGTCAAAAAAGTAGTTGAAAAGACCCTTCCACGACCAATGAATTACAGGAAAATCATCGCAGTCAACAAGGGCGAACTTGAATTGGTAGTATCAGATGTGCCTGACTTGGAGATTGGACCGAACAGATGTGCTGTAGATGCCAGTTGATTTTGTATTAGAGCCACTGGTCATTTTTCTTTCTGTATTTTCGGGAATACTTGTTGGTTTTAGTCTAGGATTAATTGGTGGAGGTGGCTCAGTTCTAGCAGTTCCCCTTTTACTATATGTTGTAGGAGTCCGTGATGTTCATGGTGCCATTGGAACTTCGGCTTTGGCAGTCGGTGTGATTGCAGCTATCAATCTTTTAGGGCATAAAAGAAAAAACCATGTTAAATTCAAACAAGGTCTTGTATTTGCAATACCTGGTATAGGTGGCACGTTACTTGGAGCACAATTAGGATTGTTAACACCATCTTCAAACTTGTTGTTGTTTTTTGCAATCTTTATGGGAACAATAGCTGTATTGATGCTAAGAAAAAAGGCATCAAAATATGATCTTCAAAATTCTGCAAAACAATCAACTATAATGTTATCAAAAAAGAATATTCCATTATCTGGATTTTTTGTTGGAACACTTGCTGGATACTTTGGAATTGGTGGAGGTTTTTTGATTGTTCCAACGTTGATGTATTCTGGAGGGTTAAGCATAATTGATGCCATTGGAACCTCGTTGGTTTCAGTTAGTGCATTTGGATTGACTACTGCTTCTAGTTATCTTGTTGCAGGAAACGTAGATGTGTTGATTGCCTCAATGTTTGTTATTGGGGGAGTAGTGGGAGGTTTGTTTGGAATTAAGCTTACAGATAAAATACCAAAGGAAAACCTAACGAAGATTTTTGCAGTATTGCTTTTTGTAATTGCCGGTTATATTGTGATTCAAAGTTTGTTTTTCTAATATTTTTTAAAAAAACATACTGCAAAATATGGTTAAAACCTGATTTATTGATAGGAAATTATAGTCAACATTTGATGTGTCTAATGACAAGAAATCCAGCCTAAACTTGATGATTGTATGATGTTGAACAAACTACTAGTTTTATTTCCATATGCTCAAAAGAATTATGGTAAAAATCATCTGCAAAAACTATGGGTTTGACTGTGATTTTGAAGTAAACGAGAACGAACCTGATGCTATCAACAAGTTTCAAAAACACTCAATGGTAGAGCACGGTATAGAGTATAGTACAGGCACGTTGAATCAAATTATTATGAGGATGAAAAATCAAACCTAACCTTTAGGTTTGATATAGTTACTTCATATTGAAAAAATATTTTTAATGATTCTAGAAATTCTTATTCCTTTAACTTGCTTTCTTCAAATAAATCCGAGCCATACCAAGAGTATCTGAAATAATCAAGACACCACTCATGAAACATCGGGTCATCACTGTAAAACATCTCGCTAATGTCTGATTCTCCATCCTTGCTTGGAAACATCACACATGCCTCTTTTTCGCTTAACACCAAAACTGTCTGGACATTGAGTTTCATCTTTCGTTCTACAAGCCCCTTTTCCATCAATTTATCAAATCCCAATTTTTTTAACAATGATTTTCGTCCCTTTGGAATGACGGCTGATTCGGAGAAAATATAGTTGAATTTTACTCCCTTTTTGACTCGTTTAACCAAGGGTTCTATAAGATCAAGTGGAACCTCAGATAAAATCTCAAAGATATATTCATTGGAATTTTTGTAAATTGACTTCCATTGTTCCATCACCTTTGAGAATCCCTTGATGTACTTACCATTGGCAAGCTGACCGCATCTCATTTTGAATTTATAAGGAATGTCTCCTAGGGTATGCTCCTCAAAATACTTACGATTCTGAGACAAGAAAACAACTGTTGGGACCTGTGTACAAACAACCTCACCGAAGGTGGTAAGTGAATATTTTCCATCAACTCTTTTTTCAATTAATCCACTTTCAACTAGTCTTGTAAAATTTCTATGAACCTCTTGTTTTGTAGCCTCAAGTTTTGTGGCAATTTGAGTGGGTGTTGAACTTTCTCCTAATAAAATGAATAAAATGTTTAATCTTTGAGGACTGGCAAGATCTAAAACATAATCTGCTGTTTCCTCAATGATATCTACCATGAGTAATCATGTTTTGATTTGCTACATAAAAACCCGATGAAAATGAGGTGATACTAATCAGATTATTCAATTACTTCGATTAACTGCACAATATCGATGAAGGTCTCAAATCAGTGCCAAGGATATCTTGCACTTTTTTCTCATCAAGCATTCCAATCCAAATTGAGCTTAGGCCAAGACCTGTGGCTGCAATCTGTGAATAGGATGCAGCTAAAGTAGCATCCTGTAAAGAAAATTTCTCTAAAATCTCAGGAGGGAATTTCAGCTTTACACGAGAAGGATCCATACAAAAAACCAAGACTACAGGAGCATTGACATAAGGTTGCTTGTTTGCAGCCTCAACTAAGGCTTGCTTGGTATTCTTGTTTTTGACATAAAATATCTTGAGACCTTGAAAGTTTCCAGCTGTAGGGGCAGTATCAGCTGCTGCCAAGATTTTGTCAATTTTCCATTCTTTTTTATTAGTTGTTTCTTTTCTAATCCATACTGATGGATAGAATGTCTTTGTACTAATTTGAACATATTTGGGCTCATGTGGAATTTTGGCAAACTCAAGCAATTGTTTTTGTAATTCAAAGGTGTCTGCCTCAAGAGGCCTATGTCCTTGTAAAGTAAACTGCGTAACATCTGAATTAACCATTATAGTACTAATTTGATCTTCTAAAGTGACGGTTCCTGTAACATCTTTTTTAAAAATCTCAACAAGTGAATCAAACTCTTCTTTGTTTAAAATTACGGTATCTGAATCATCTTCATCTTTTCCTTCCCAAACCAATCTACACCCATCTTTTGTTGTGTAAGCTGGCTCGATACGAGAAAATTGCATATTTAATATCAAATCCTATTAAATAAAAAATTAGTTATGGAGGTTATGCTCCTCCTGTAACTAAGAAGGCACCAATTCCCATTCCCATTACGACGCCAATTCCCATACAAATAAGGTCAAACTTGACGACTTTGCTAAATGGGGCATGAACCATTTTGTCCCAGGTGCTTGTGGGGCGTGTTTGAGTTGTTTGTGTTGTCATGATTAACCTATAGTGATTCTTCTTCATAGATTGTGGTAAATTGCATAATTGATTGGTCAGCTGATCTGTTGACCGAGTTTAATATCAAATGGAAACTTAACTACTCTATGAGAGATGAATCGTGCCGAAAATGTGGTGCAGAATTAGAAATTAAACAAAAATGTCCTGTATGCAAGGAGGGAATAACTTGTATTTGCAAAGAATGTCATTTTGAGACAGAGGAACAAATACACTTAGAATGTACATTAATGGATATGGATTACAAATTATTAGATACAAAAGTGGCTTAAGGTTCGGATGTTTTATTTTCCAAGGGAAATGTTATTCTTTTGGCTCGCTCATATTCGGCCATTGCGTATCTTGTCTTTCCAAGCTTGTGTTCTGCCATTTTTCTTCCAACCATTCTTTCATTAGCATGCCAAATTGATTGGTCTAGTTCATCTGAATCTAAAATTCCCACTGTATTGTATCTATACCCTCCAAATTTCTTTACACCCTCCTTAACAATCATTGAAAATCGTACTGTGTCATCAATGTCTAAAACATCCTTGCATACCTGTTCAATATTCACTGATAATCTACTCTTAATTCATTAAAATAGATTTTATTCCCTTTACATACACAAAGGTAATCTCAAGTGTTGTGATTTTCAAAAATTTATTTAAATTATCTAAAATAGATGATCTCATATGCAAGCTTTGTACAATGACAAATACATCCAAATTTTTCAGGATAAAATATCATTCAAGGCATGGTGTTTGCCCTGGGGTAAAAAAGAAGTAAAAATTGAACACATAAAAAACATTTCAGAGAAAAAAATGGGAATATTTTCAGGAAAAAATAGAATTTCAGGAACAAGTAACTTTCGTGACTGGTTTCATTTTGATTCTGAGAGGCCTAAAAAGGATAAAGCAATTGTTCTGGAAACTGACTTAATATACAAAAGATTATGGATTACCCCTCAAAGACATGCCGAAGCATTCAAAACTTTGAATCAAATCATTTCCAAAAAATAATTTCAAATCATTCTAAAAATTCACAATTCAGGAATCAATTTTATCTTTGAAGAGTAGACAGGCTTAAGTTATCATTTTACCTAGGGTTGTTAATGATTCAATATTCGTTTATCGTATTTTTTGCAATTTTGTTTACTGCCACCAGCTTGATGCAAGCAATGGCTCAGGAGGATACAGAGACACAACTTCCACTCAGCATCGATGCTCACACAAACCAGAATTTTTATGAATATGGAGAAAGTGTTGGGGTTAGCGGAAAAATAAAAAATTATGATGCAGACCTTCATTCAGGCTTTTCAGTAGAATACAGTGTTTTGACTCCTTCAGGAGATTTAGCAAAATCAGGTCAGACAGATCCTGGTCAATTTGGCGCATTTAGCTTTAATTTTATCACAAAAGGCACATCATTTGAGACAAGTGGTGATTACTCTATTCACATAACTTTTGATAAAATAGAAGCAGAACTCCCAATGTTTTTCACAGGAGGAGTGCCAATCGTTGAAGATGTTATGCCACCTGAAATTGTTCAACATGAAGACATTGTGGTTTTGGCAGAAACAAGTGATGCACTCACTCCAGTTACGTTTGATGTTTTAGTGATTGATGATGTCGATGAATCAATTATTCCTACATGCAAACCTGAGTCTGGATTTCTCTTCGGTATTGGTGAGACCATTATCAAATGTACCGCAAAAGACTCTGCCGGAAACTTTGCAACTCCAATGTCTTTTTCAGTTGTTATCAACCTTATAGATAATGGAATTATTGTTGTTCCAGCATAATCTAAAATAATTAGTGACACACAAGAGGTTCCTCAATGGGTAAAAAACAATGCTTGCTGGTGGTCTGAAGGCTCGATTACTGATCTGGACTTTGCATCCGGTATTGAATATTTGGTTCGAGAAGGAATTATTTTGGTCTAAATTGTCATTTGATAAAATGCTTATCTTTTCTTTAGTTTAGGAAACTCCAAAAATTGTTCGCTAAGAGAATCTACTCTGTTGCATACTTTATCAAATCAGAAAGATTTTTGCTTTTTCCTTCTGGAAGCTCTGTTATACCTCCAATCAGACTTTCAGTGGAAACACCATTTCCTGCAAGGACTTTGGCTGCCATAAGTGAGGTTTGACCTGCCATACACACAAGTAAAGACTTGCCTCCTTGAAGATCAGGGCTAAGTTCTTCTGGGACTTTTTGTGTCGCAAGTAATTTTCCTACAGTTGTCGCAGTAGGGACTGAAATTTTTGATGGATCTACTCCTAGAGATTTTGCAATAAGCTCTATTCCTTCTTGCTTTGGAGTATATTGAGTGTGAATCCAAATTATCTTATCATATTCATCAGCACTGGAAGTTGCCTCATCAAGGGATACTTGGGTTCGTGTCTGTTTTTTTGTCATTACTTCAAGATTCTTTTTGTATTTTTCAATACCATCTGCTACAATTACTACAAACTTCCCACCATTTCCAAAGTTTGCCAACTGGATTGCAGCATAAAGTGCAAGAGCACTGCTTTCACCAATACTGTGTCCTTTGTCCACAAAAAATTTGAGTAGAGGTTTTACCTGCTCAAAATCTACTTCGTGTTGTCCGGCATATTCTTGTGGCTCATAAAGTGTCAAGCCAGATGCTTTGGCTTTTGTCCTAATTCCTGCAACGTCTTGAGCGCTTTGTGGAAATACTACATGAATGGCTTTTTTTCCATATTTTTCAGAAATATATCTACTCATGCCACCTGACGTACCACCAGTACCAAATGTGCACACAACTTTATAATCTTCAAGAGAATCTCCCAACTGCCGTAATTGTTGGTCGATTTCAGGTGCAGTAACTGTCTTGTGGACATCAAGATTTAGTTTATTGTCATATTGCTCTGGGCAAAAGCAACCGTAAATCTTTGCCAGAAACTTTGCCAAATTTATGATGTCTTGTTTTGCCAAAAGTGATAAAATCTCTTGCATTTCTCTGTCAAATATTGCCACATCAAAACCAAGATCAGTTAATTGTTGGCGAACATTTGCAGCAGTTGCCTTTGCAGTCAAATCATTTGCACTATCTTTCATCCCAGGAGCAGGACATATGTCCATGTCAAGATCCATAATTCGAATGTTTTCATTTCTCAATTCCTCAAAAACTCCTTCCTGAAGCCTCCTTGATACCAGTGAAATCACAGTCAAACCGAGTTTTGATAATTGCCCTAAAGCAATTCCAAAGTTGCCAGAGGTTGCCTCAATTACGGTTTGTCCAGTTTTTAGATTTCCATTTACAATGGCATCATGAATTATGTGAACTGCAGGCCTTACCTTGATTGAGCCTGTTGGTAATTTTGATTCAAATTTACCAAAAACCTTGAGATCAGAGTCATCGAGATTAAGATTGTATACATTTTTTGCACATTCCTTGAGGTATGCAGTAAGATCAACTAGAGGCGTTTCATTTACTATCTTTGTTTTATCCTGCTCGTCAATATGAGGAACCTTACTCCATATGTCTTGTTTAAACTTCTCAAGCAAAAGATTATCAAATTGTCCTTCCAACAACATGCTTATTCTTGAAACTAATATAAAACAAACCGACCGTTGCCTTAAAAAGCAATTTCGAATTCATAATCCTGCTATAGACTACAAAAGGATAGAATTATGAAAATCAATAATCATAATCGCACATAGGACAAACCCAACGACCCGACTCCTCGAGTTTTAATGGAATGCTATAGCCATATTTTTTACAGCTTTGACATTCCCGAAATTCTTGTAAGATCATGCCATCAATATTCATAACTTGAACAAAAATGGGTTGGGAAGAATACTGTACATATGTTCATTTTTCTCTATTTTTGAAAAGATTTAGGGCAATCATCCGTTTACAGGAGATAACATTGTTAAGGCAAGGTTAAATAAAAATTTAATAAGGTAAAATATGAAATTCTTAACTGTGCTTACTAATAACTTTCAAGATTCATCAAATGGGAGTAAAATCATGAATGAAATTACCATGATTGAATATTTACAAGAAAGATTTGGAATATCAAAGATTCAGGCAAGTGTGATCTATTTTCAATTACAAGGCCACTTTAAGAATGAAAAAAAGATGACAAAAAATTCCACTGAATTCTTGGAGTCTACTTGATATGAAATATGGATGCTGCAAAGATTGCAGTTGCGCCTCTAAGAAAATAAGAGATCCTGGTTGTACTTGCAATAACCATGAATTGGATGAGGGTGGTTAAGAGATGAAGAAAAGGATTACAATAATGCTTGATGAGGATCTTCTAAAAAAGCTGCATGAAATTCAGGCAAAACAAATCCGAGTTTCATCTCAATCCATTAGTTTCTCTGCTATCTTAAATGAAGTTGTACGCGCAAGCCTAAAGAAATAGAAGTTTATTCCTAAAAAGAAATCCATTTCAAATTTTTGAATAAATGGATATGTTACATGAATAAATCCTTGGTGAGTATTATTAACAAATTTTGTTTAGAGAACTCTATGAAACGATACATCAAAACTTCAACTCCATCTTGGAAAGGCTGTGGCTTGTGCCAATTAATACCAAGAAAGATGGATACAATTGAAATCAAGGAGGGGCTTATATGACAAACTTCTCTGATGCTGGGAGGTCTGGAAAGAAATCAATACATAGAATATCTAACCTTTCAAACTCCCCTAAGATTGGGTTGATGGTTCAAGTGTTAGACATTATAGTAAAAGTGGGCTCTTCAATATAATTTCCAAAATTTTAAACCCCTTTTTGGGAAAAAAGATGCAGAGATTAAGATCCCATAAATCCATGCAGTTTTTCAATAACTAATTTGTTGTCTTGTTCACTAATTTCTAAGACATGTCCAACTCTCCAATCAAGTTGGTTGATCAATTCCTCTGGGATCTCGATGTCATAGGTATTTTCCTGTTTTTTTAACCTAGTTGTTTTAACTAGTGCCATGATATTTACAGGCATTTATCATATCTAAGAATTATTGCTTCCAAGGTAATTTCAAAACTCAAAATCAATTTAATGGAATTACACAGACTTGGACACACTGCATGGTACACATTTCTGAATCAGGCATATGTCGGCATGCAGATTCACATTCGTTGAAATTCCCATTCATCGACGAGCATTGCTCCTCTGAAATTCCCTCACATTCATTGAAATCTGGCAACCAGGTTCCATTGTAGTTTTGGCATTGTGCCTCTGGACTCATAATTTTGAGATTAACATCTTCTACAAAATTTCGTCCACTACTATCTCTGCATTGTCTTGGGTATGATTCCATAACTGGATTTCCAGCAGCAACACAGTCTTCAAAATTGTCGATTAAGGAACTCACCGTCCGATTACGTATTTCTTGCAGCTTGATAATTAGTTGGGTAATTTCAGGAATCGATTCTCTTGCCTCAAATTCAATCTTTTTTGTTTTTCCACCATATGAAATTTCAATCCACTCCACAGGAGCATCAGCACAACCTGGGCATCCAATTCTATCTGGTAAGGAATTAAATTTTTGAAAGTCAACTATATCTACCAATTCTTTCCATTCTTCTTGGGATATTGGAACATTTGTTGTTTTTTCAGGTAAGTCTACCCAGGAATCAGAGACAAATTCACGTCCCGTTTTAGAGTAAACAATTTTTTCAGAAGTTATGGCAAACTCTGTAAAACAGTATCCTAAACAAAACCCTGCATTTGTTCCAGTTTTAATTATTGGCTGTATGGATATTGGACTGTCAAGTGGTTCTGCCCATTCGCGAAGGATTAACTTTTCTGCGGTATTGGGTTTAACACATGCTGGAGTAAGATCTTTGGATTTGATAATCAGGATGAGATCGTTTCTACATTGGGTTTCATTTATTGGAACTCCAAAATTGAATTGTTTTAGCGGAGAATCTATGTTTGCCTCCTTGATTTTGGTTACTAGAAATGTTACTGCATATTCCGATGGTTTGATGGGAGTGCTGCTTAATGGATATGGTTCCACTTCCATCAATTTAATGAAATAGCCATCAAAAGTTTGGGCATCTGCATCCTTAACGGCTAAAGGAATGATGTGATTTCCGAGATTTGTTTGACCGTTCACTAGATTTATCTCTGCTTTGACACTTCCTTCCCAAACACAAGTAACATCAAAAGGGCATCTTGAATCTTCTTCAATACCCAGAAGGGTGATTATTAACCCCGAATCAATCGTTGCCGTGTCATCTATACTTAAAACAAATGGCGTTTGTAAGGAAGCGGTTTGTGAATCCCCAAAGGCATAAGGTTGGAAGAGTAAAGACGCGATTACAGCACCTATAACCATTGAGATTTGAAGTTTATTTGAAATCGACAAATTACTATTTACATGTGGTTTCTAGATTATAACCTTTGATTAAAATCGAATTTTACCAAAAACAAGTCTAACCATTTAGATTTAATACCCAACGGTCTGAACTTTTTTTGTGTCTTCCAAAACAAAATATGTTATTGGGGGAATAATAGGTGCAATAATTATTGTTGTCTTGTTTTTAATACCTGCCAGTGAGTTTGGGATAGAATCAAAAAATTCAGAATCCCCTCCCCCAATACTTGTATTAAGCAACAACCCTGATGATTTTGAAATTAGTCCAATCAAATGTGAGAAAGTATTAGAAATTGTTGAATTTGAATTTAATGTACAGAATAATCTTGAGGAAGATTATAGACTAGAGATTCACCTAACATTAAAGGATGAAAAAGAGCAAGACCTGTCCAAGGAAGCAAAACTGGTAGAGGTTAGTGCAGGAGAAACGACACTAGTTACCCACCAGACACCATTCAATTCTAAAATGTCAATGTGCGGGATTGAATTAGAAGATGTTGAGAAAATCCAGTAAGTTTATTTTGTTAAAACTTCTTTAGACTCAATTTTTCCCTACAGGGGGCCAGAAACAGTTGGTAAAAAGAAACCCACTATTGTGGCCGATATCCAAATTACCACTGATATCACCAATGATTTCAGAAAGCCTATTTTGTATATCGAACTTAGTGCGATAAGCCATACAATTCCTGCTGCAATTGCAGCTATCCAACCTGTTTCAAACAAATAGTAAGAAATAGTATAAACAATTGTCCCTATGAGGGCAGTAAAAATCGCTGTTCCTACTCCCTTGCTCTCACCAAATAATTTTGTTACAAAATAAATTATTATTCCTGAAGTGAACAAGCCAAATAAAAATACTATTACTGTGTTTAACTCATTCATTTTAATTCATTCTGATTAGTGTAACATTCTTGATTTTTATAGACGTTATAAGTTTAAACGGTTTTTTGGTTTTATTCTTAACAAAAATGAATTCCTCAAATTTACTCTATGTTTTTATCTTGAATATTTCTCCAATATTTTTCCAACATTTCAAGGACCTCAAGATACAGTTTTGTTTGAGAATCAGAAACATTTACACAATATTGGGAAACTGATTTAGTTGCTTTTTTAAAATCAGATTCCCGAATGGAATCAGACCACATTTCTAAGAACTGCTGTAGATCAAACTCTGCTTTTTTTGTATTATTATCCCATGCTTTCTTAAAATTGGCAGCAAATTCTGAATTTGATTCTAAAGCTTTTTTCCAAATTAGGAAAATATTGATGGGCGAATCATCATAAATCTGATGCCAAAAATCATAGCTTTTTTTCATATTTTCAAAAAAATAATTTTTATTAAATTCATTGGCTGCAGAAACATTCTGATTTTCCCCCACTTTAAACCGCTTATTATATCACTTCAAAGCAATTAAGTTTTCCAGACGGTATTTTCGATATTTTTTTGAAAGATTTACTATATTATTTTGAATTATTAATTACGTCAACTAGTTTTTCTTCAATCTCTTTTCCCATGGATTCTAACTCTGCATTTGAGGCAACAGAAAGCAATGAGGTAGGTTTGGCCAAGCTGATATAATTTTCTCCACCCTTTTCATATATTGCAATTGTACATGGGAGTAACAATCCAATGTCTGGATTTGAATCCAGTGCTTGTTTGGCAGCTTGGGGATTACATACTTCTAACAACTTGTAGTCATGAGGATAACTGATCCCTTTTTTTGCAAAAATTTCTTTGAAATCCAGTATTCCAAGAACACCAAATTTTATTTCTGAAAGTTTTGTCTTGATCTCTTCTATTACATCGTCTATATTTTTTTGAGTTTTGACAGTGTAAGAGAAGCCCATAGACTATCTTTGACTGCACACAATTTATTGTTAATTCTAACTTTCCTTAGGTGATTTCCATACAACTCAAGAAAATTTGGCTTTATCTGTTCTATGTTTTTAACCATTTTAGTATAAATCTCGGATTTTTGGCGATTCTTTGCCGTTACAAGGTTTGTAGGCAAAACCTAGTTGGTATAGTCCATACGGAAAGAAAAACCTTCAAGATTTTATGATCAAAATAATTATAAAAAATTAATTCACACTAGAAGCAATTCATATGTTTTAAAACTCGTCTTAATTAATTTTTACATAATACAACTTTCTCTTCATATTAACAAAAAGATAGATCACTGAAAGTAGTGTAAACAAAAGTTACGACAAATGTATATACTATACACAAAAAAATATCAGTATGTCATCACTAGTTCTCAAATGTCCCAATTGTGAATATACATTTGAATCTCCCTTTCAATCAACTGAGAAAATTCAAGGTATAAACACACCTTGCCCAAAATGTGCTAATTCATTTGAAATTGAGAGTAATCAGAATTAATGTTTTAAAATTATAAAAAAATTCCTCCCTACATGAAAAACTATACAAACAAAGCGAGCCTAACTAAATTTCAAAACTACCTAGAATCAATTATTTAAGAATGAATTTTTGTGATAAAAATTTTAAAAACTCTATATCTTGGTTCCACTTTTGTTTGTTCAAAGCTGTAAACTAATTAATTTAAGCAAGAAAAATTGGAAAGAGTTTATGGGTAAAAGAGTAACCATAGTTCTTGAGAACAAAGTAGATGATAAACTACACAAAATACAAGAAGAATTTATCAAAGAATACAAAGAACCAATAAGTTTTTCCAAAGTTCTAAACGAAATCCTACACAAGGGTTTATTGTAATATCATTTTCTAACACAATAATTTCTAGCCTTAATTTTAAAAATTACAAGTAAAAATCACATATTACAAATGATCTGCTTTAAGTAAAGTTTGGCTCTACTACCTTATGAATATCATGAATGTCGTAAATCAATCCACTGAATATCAAGATATTATTTGGTTTATGAGATGTAGGGGCCTAATTAAGGACCAATCAAAAAAATTCGAAAAGATATTGGAGGTATATAGATGAAATTTATGGAAAATCAAAAACAAACAACATCGATGGAACTTTTACAAGAAGCCCAGGATTTAGGACTGCTTGATTTAGAATCCACTACTTTGTGTTCTAATTGTCATGCTTCTTTTCCAAAAGAATATTCCACCTGTCCAAGTTGTAAAACTGGAATATTTGTTCAAGATTTAAAAATAGAATTCGAAATTTAAGACAGAATTCACGTATCAACTGTTAATTTACTTTCAAATTAGAAAGTCACTTAATAATTTACACACTTGATCAGGCTTTTCAGCAAATGGTGCATGTCCTGCATCTGCAATTATTTCAAGTCTGGAATCATCAATACTCTCTTTAAAAAATTTAGAGTGTTCTATTGGAATTACTTTATCATGAACTCCCCACAGGATTAAGGTGGGTACAGGATTTATTTTTCTTAATCTGTTTAATCCAATCTGAGTAGTTGCACTATTTACGAGAGTTGATTCGAATGCGTATTTGGCATTTGGCAAATTTATCCGACGAATAAATCCGTCAACTAATTGCTTTGGAATTCGTTTTGGGTCTGCAACCATTTTTTCAAAAGCTTTTCTTACATTGTCTTGTGTGGGATTCATTGCAGCTTCGAAATATTCTTCAAGAACAGGAGTTGGGTTTTCTAGCATTCCTGATGAGTCAATTAAAACAAGTTTTTGAACATAGTTTTGGTTTTGAATCGCTAATTCTGAGGCAATGTATCCTCCTAAAGAATGCCCCACAAAACTTATTTTCTCTTTTTGAATTGAAATTTCCTTCAGAAACGATACAATTTTCCGAATTCAAGATATCTTATGTTAAGGCCATCTAGATTTGCCCAGCATTCATCCAATGATAGAATAAATAGAATCTACCTTTTATTGTTAAATTTTTCAACTTCACAAAAAATAATTAGATATACTACAATATTCAAGAAATGACTATCAATAAAGAAAAATTACAAAAAAATCAAAGATCTAAAACCTGTGATTGTTATGATTGTGCTCATTTAGGACACAAAAATTGCGGTTGCTGTCAATAGATTATTTTCATCATTCACAAAAATCAATCTGCATTCCCAGCAACAAAAACTATTCTTGTCTTTATATAACCATCAATGTAACCTAATGTATGGTTCAACTACAAATTTCAAGTGAAACAATGGATAGAATGAAGAAGATAATTGGAACAAATACGATGCATGACGGAGACTTTATGGTCAATGAAATGATTGACAAGTTTGAAAAGAAGATTCACGAACTAAGTTAATCTAACAAATTCATATACTTCTATTTTGATTTAACAGTCAGAATTGTTCAAAAATATCGCTGTGGCTATAATTACTCCTACCCACACGAAAAAATCTTTTGAAATGGGATTGGGACTAGCAAAAAACCTTGGTGCCAATTTATCTGTAATAGAATGTGTTTACAAAATTCCTCCAAAATTTTATTTTTTTGAAACAAAATCAGACAAAAAAATCACAGAAAATCAAATTAAGAAAATTAACGACGAGCTTAAAAAATGGAAGGATTCAGCATTAAAGGAAGGGTTGAAGATTAATACAAAATTGGCTTTGACCGATTCTATTGCTCACTGGGTTATTGACTATGTAAAAGAACACAAAATTGATTTGTTAGTGGTTGATTATCCTAAACTTTCAATGATAGAGGCAAACCATCATGATGATATCATAAACCAAATTCATCACAAGGCGCACTGCCACGTTCTAACCATGAAGCATTAATTCGCACAATTCCAAACAATAATTTCAAAATTGTTTTTTTAAATATTCAGAATTGAACTCAGTAAATCGATTAAAAGATAGAATTTTTCTTCAGGTTTAGATTATTTTTCATCTTTTAGACATTTACAACCACAAGAAAACATTCCTGCTTTTCCCATACACTGATCGTGGTGTTCATTGTAACATTTGTTGCAAATAAGCATCATGCTGTACCTTTCTTTTTATGTTCTTTCTCATGTTTGATGACCTTTCCAAATGAATCCATGTCTCCATGCCAATGAAATTTACACTTTGGGCATTTGTAGTTCATGGTTTTGTTCCCTGTGATGAACACTCGCTACATAATATCTGAAGGTTTGTCCTTGCATTGTTTGCAATATTTCCATCTGCGTATCCAAAATTAGGCAAGTGTGCAACATTGAATTTTATTCCACATTTTTGACATTTGTGTTTTTGATTAGATAAAACAATTTGTTTATGGATA
>JARRMG010000010.1:0-9457 GCA_037386265.1 Nitrosopumilaceae archaeon | reverse complement strand
TTATCAATAATTAAAAGCAATAAAACAATAGCATACAATTGTTAATTTAGGTCTTCACTATGAATTATTTTCGTGATTTTTACGCTTGAAAATAAAAATTGTTATGAACAAAATCATTGTTTAAAAAGATGAGAAAAGTTACCCATTGTTTCTAGTTGATGTTTGATTTCATCAATAGTTTTTTCAATAATATCAATTTTTGATTGTAATTCTAATTTTTTAGTAAGATCTTTTTCTTTTTCTAGTTTTGAAAGATAATATTCTTTTTCAATGGAGTTTTCCTCGAGGGATTTTTTTAATGAAAAGACTGTTCTTTTATCATCGCAGTGCAATTTAGTACCAAAATGGTTTTAGAGAAATTCTATACTCCTACTTCTACTGCAACATAATGCATTTCTGGAATGCTGTCCTTTACAACAATTGTACCAATATTAATTCGGTTATCTTCATCCCACATGAATACTCTTTCACTTCTTGGTTTCACGAAATCATCTATGAACTGAGAAAGGAATGTTTCAGTATCTTCACGATCACTTTCAGTAAAGAAGAAAATTTCTCCTTCCTTAAATGAAAGTGGAACTTGAATAGCTGTGGGTTCAGATATTTCTATTCCTTCATTTTCAAATATTAATTTTATAATATCAATTCTATCTGGTCGCTCTAATTCTACAAACGTGTCATCAGTTACAAATGATGGATCAACAACTCCAGAAACTTTTTGCAAATATGCTTCAAATGCTTCTTCTTGAGTATTACCCAAACCTACATAATATTCGCCAGTAAATGCAGCCCCAACTGCTGCAATTGTACCTAACTGAGCTACTACCCCACCAGCACCTGCTGTATATACAGGAATAAAGTAAACGTCATGTTCACCTACACGATAAAGTATGTTATCACCAATTCTAGGATTTCGCAATAGAGTTTTTAATTGAGCAAAGTCTGGATCCCTATCTAATGCTTCCCTTACCGCAGTTGGGCCAATTAATTTAGTAGTTGAGTTTAAAGGAACTTCATAAAATTGCAAATCTCCTAAATTGGCAAGATCATTTTCTACTACCATATATCCTGCAAGATTTCTTCCTTGAGATCCTCTTAATTCAAGTGAAAGTAAGCCCAAAAATTCGGTGGCCTCAAATCCAGGAGGTTTAGCTTGAATATAGTAAGTATCTAACCCTGCAGGGATTTCATAAAATTCATTGGCTTGAATAAAAGTCTCAACGTCAGTTACATGATAAATATTGTACATTTCTGTCTTCCAATTGAAAAGTTCTGAGGGATAACGAATTTGCTCTTGTAACCATTCAGGAATTGGTATGAATTGTTCTGAATATTGTTCGGAAAACATCTCAGTGAAGAAATCGTCTCCTGTTTTCAGTAATTGAATATCACCGTCTTGCGTATCAACTAGAGCATACCCTACCAATCTCAAATAGGGATTTCCAACTGACCAAGGAACATCACCTGTATCAAATCCAATTATTAGTGGAACGAGCCAATAGGAATTTTCGCCGTCAGAAACTGGAAGGGAGTCTAGTTCTTTTCCAAATAGATCATACAAGAAATAAGGATACAATATTTCCATTCTATCATGTACATCTTTGTATCTCATAATGTGTACTGATTCTGTTGGGAAAGACAACAAAAAGTTGGGTTCAAAAATCCAGCTTAGTGGTGGAGATACATCTAAACCTCCTTCACCAGAATAAAACACTCCTCCTAGTTCAGCACTTACATCTCCTCTAGAATTTGGGTATGCTGACCAAGTTTGCTCAAATAACCCACCTTCACCGTAGTAGATCTCTCTATCAGAGAAAAATTCAGTACTATCAACTATTTGTCCACCAGTGGCATCAAGTGTAAGAAATCCTTCTGGAACATGTGTGTAAACTAAATGCTCATTATACCATCTATTTTCATTAGCTACAGTAGAAGGAAGTACTGGTTTCATAGAAGCAGTCCAGTAAAGGTTGTTGTCAAAACGGAGAATGTCATTATCCTCAAAGTCCACATATGGAATCAATCCAATTTCGGGTTTGAGCTTGGCAAAAGCAGCCTCCCAGTCCCATATTCTAATAACATCTAAAACATCGCTATTTTGATTAACATAATTTTTAATATTATTTGGAGAGATGTTTTTCAGTTTAACATCATGATTATTTTCTTGTATTTTATCTAGCTCACCAAGATATCTATTCACACCTATTTGTTGAGCTGTATATGGACCCAAATATTCAATTTTTCTAGAATCTGCTATGCTGTTATTTACACCAATGACGGCAATTACCATTATTACAATTACCAAAATTGTAAAAATTCTAATGTAGACATCTCTTTTGAACATATGCGTTAAAACTCTAGAACGGATTTTATCTGCAAATGAAAATGCAAGAAAAGCAAATCCTACTGCTAAAACTCCACCGATCACATATCGTGAATTGTAATCTATCTGATCTGTGAAAAATAAATTAAATCCTACCCAAATTATTCCAATACCTAAAATAGATTCTATTATGGAAACATAGTTTAGATATCTTGGCTTCCCTTGATTGGAATCTTGAATAAATAAAGTAATTACATCAATAATTTTGTGAATTCCTACATACAAAACTAAACGTAAACCAATTGCGGCTAAAAGAGAGGGAATTAAAATAATCAAAGCTGGAATCATTGGAACGACTTGTTCTGCTGCATAGTTGGGATTTGTACCAGGGGTTACAAATGGTAATGAGAATAATGCAGGTAGATTTTCTACTCCAAGAGAATTTCCATCGAGAAAAGAAATTGCTGCAAAGCCAAACATAGTATTGACAAAAAATGCTCCAAATAGCAAAATTTTGGTAATCTGCCAAACGGCAAATTGAAGTGGGCTTAATTTAAAATCTTTAAAGCTTGGAATGTTATTTGATATTGATTGTTGAGGTCCTTGTCCAATAAAGCCAATACCAGTTTTAATTGCATACCAAAAAATTGAAGACCGTGATGCGATATTGACCCTAACTAATGCAATAGCTGATAGAATTAAAGCAGAAATCAAAGAATAGTAAAGAGGTTTGGTAAATTTTTCTCCAAATTCTGTAAAGTTCATTGAAAGGATAACAGCTTGATTTCCTACAATAACCACAATTGCAATTACAATTATTGCCACAATGCCTAGACGAATGTACTTTCCGGCATCGGGTGGTGGAGCTTGTTTATCAGTAGCGGCGCTATACAAAATCAAAGTTTGTTGTTGTTCGGTAAATTAATGTCTTACCAGAATAATAGAAATTTGGTAGTAATTTTTCTACTTACTTTAGTAAAAACATCAAATTTTCAGTAAGAATATGAATAGAATTACAATTTCTAATCGATTGTAGCTAAATTTTTACAAATCATGTACGCTGCAGCATAGGTGGGAACAGTGATTCTTTCACCATCATAGGGTCCAAATTTCTTTTTTCGAAGTTTGAATTCTATTGGGCAATGAGCTCTTATTTCTATGTTATTTTCATTTAGAAATGAAGATTCGGCGTATGGATCAAAGGTTTTGAGATCTTTGCAAAAAACTTTAGTTAATCCACTTTTACTATTCAAGGATCCTGGCAATCTAAAGATTCGGTGTATATCCATAGTTACATTTGGATCAATTTGTGCACCAATCTTATATGATAAATTTTCTAAATTTTTTTGGAAATTTGAATAACCGTTTGAGATTAATTCTGATATAATTTTAGATTTTTTTGATTTAGAACCAAATACTTCTTTGGAAAATCTTCCCTTCCAACCTTTGTCTTCAAAATTTGGAAATGATGAGCGGTTTGGTTTCATTTTTTTCATTCCAAAAAATTCAGGGATAGACCCCTTGAACATTATATAATCAACTAATTCAGATCTCTCTCTAGAACCAATCTCTTGAAATTGGGAATTGTATACATAAACATGAAATCCTTCGTTTCCAGAAAAATATACATGAATGTCTTTTTCTTCTATACCCAAATCTTCTATTAGAATATTTTTTAGTTTTTTTACCTCATTTTTTGATGCATCAATACAATTGTTACATGGAAGTGACTTAGTTTCTAATTTTGAAGATTTACAATTTTGACAAAAATCACTCAGATGTGTCACTTGATTACATTCATTACATTTAGTAACACAATGATCTTTGCGACAACCTAAATGAAGATCTTTTGAGTCAATATCAAAAATAAGATCTGCTTCTTTCCAATCTTTTTCTTTCATAGAAAGGTTAGGAAATGAGTAATAAGCATTAGAGCAATAAACGTCAGAAGGAATATTTTGCATTAGTAATAGATGTAATTCCTTATCATCTTTCAATGAAATATGACGAGTCATTCCAGAATTGAATTTCTGGTATCCAAATTCTCTTTCAGAAGTCCTTTCTGGGACATGAATTTGGTCAAAATGATCAAAATAATATTTTTTAAAAGATTCCTCTAAAAATTTTAATTCTTTTTCTTTCATTTACGTTCTTTTTTTCCAAATTGTAGAGGGTTGAAGATATTATTGCATTCAGGAATTGCAAAGCAAAGATTTTGTGTCTTTAATTTTTCACATGAGGGACATGAATATTGAGTACCACTTCCAGATGTTCCTGCCAGATGATTTAGTTGGTATAATGTGACTTTTTCATTATAATCAGGGGCGTTTTTGAATAATGGTGCAATTTGTTCAACTGATTGATTCCTTGATAGTAAAAATGTAGCCAGCATAAATCTGCCCGAATGTGGTAGGTTTTCACCCTTTTCTAACACATTGATTGCATGTTTGATACAAGGGGGGTATTCCCCAGTTGTAACAGAATGGGTAACAAATTTTTTTGATAAATTAATTAATTTTGCAACTTGATCCTCAAATCCAGGAATCATTGCAGGTGTTTTTGCATTAATAATTTTTGAGTTGATGTAATTTCCTAACTCTTTTCTTATTAATCGAACTGTTTCATGAGGGGTGAGAAAAACATATCCATTTTCTACGTGTCTGTTAATTAATTTCCATTCCCTCTCATGAAAATTAATGGAGTGAGTTAAGTAATTAGAAATTGGAATTATAAAATAATCATCTAATTTTTTTATTTGAATAGAAAACAAATCATCGATGATTCTTATAGCCAATTCTTTTTTTGATTCATCTGTGATATTTGCCAAGTCTTTTTCAAGATATTTTTCTGCACGTCTAGCTTCTGCAAGAGAAAATCTTTTGATGAGTGTATTCATCCCAGTTAATTTTAATAATACAATGGCCAGAAGAAATGAAAAAACTTCTCTCTCCAATACATAATCTTTTGATGCCTCTCCATCAATTAGATCAGATTTGTAGATTTTTCCATCTGCAGATACTTGGACTCTGTCGAGGGCTTTTTCAACTGATAGTTTGAGATCAGGATCAGTTCCAAATTGTTGAAGGGTAAATCCTTTATCTTTGAGATATTGTCCTGCATCTGCCAAAAAAGGATATTTTGCAATTTCATCTTTTCCAAGGGTAATCAATGTTAATGATTAATGACATTTACATAAAAATCTGGTTTTTACCTTAACGCAGTTGGTGGTTTAAATTATGTTTAGATAAAATTGTCAACATGCAGATCGGTTGCCATGTTTCGATCTCTGGCTCTATAGATAAAGCAGTAGACAATGCGGTTGAGAGGGAATGCTCTGCATTTCAGATATTTACAAGAAATCCAAGGGGATGGCATGCAAAAGAATTGTCTGAAACTGATATTAGAAATTTCAAGGCCAAGTTAAAGGCTAGCAAAATTGATAGACTGGCCACTTGTGCTCATATGCCATATCTACCAAATCTTTCAAGTCCTAAAATAGATGGCTTTGAAAAATCTGTGAATTCCTTAGTTGAAGAAGTAGAAAGATGTGGAAAATTAGGAATACCCTACCTTGTGACTCATCTTGGAAGCCATTTAGGAACTGGCGAAGCAGAGGGAATCAAACGGTTGACCAAGGCATTAACAACAGCTGGTCAAGTAAAAAATGATGTGATGATTTTATTGGAAAATACTGCTGGGCAAAAAAATTCAGTAGGATCTGGTTTTGAGCAATTGGGTGAGATTTTCAAGAAATTAAAGCCTACAAAAAAATTTGGAGTGTGTTTGGATACTTGTCACGCATTTGTTTCAGGTTATGATTTGAGGACCGAAAAAGGAGTTAAAGAAACCTTTAAGGAATTTGAAAAACATGTTGGAATGGAAAATCTAAAGATTTTACATCTTAATGATGCAAAGGGAGACATTGGCTGCAATCTAGATAGGCATTATCATATCGGATTAGGAAATATCGGAGAAGAAGGGATGAAAGCTGTGATTAAATTAATTTCAAAGAAAAAAATTCCAATAGTATTAGAAACACCAATTGATGATATCAGAGATGATTTTGAAAACGTTAGGATTGTTAAGGAATTTTTATGAAATGATGGAGAAATAAATTAAATGAATTACGAAAATGTCATGAAACTTGCACTTGAACGTGGATTTTATTTTCCAAGTTGTGAGGTGTATGGTGATGCACAAGCAGGTTTTTGGGAATATGGTCCATCTGGTGTAGGATTGAAAAATAAATTCTTAGAATTATGGAGAAGAGAGCTGGTAAGAAGAGACGGAATGTTGGAAATTGATGGAGCACAAATAATGTCAAAATCAGTATTTGAGGCTTCAGGACATTTAGGTAGTTTTGCTGATCCTATCATAAAATGTACAAATTGTAAGTCAACATTTAGAGCCGATAGAACAATTTCTGAAATGACCAAAATAGAGATACCCGAAAGTGCCGATTTAGAGGATTTTGATAAAGCTATTAAAGAAAATGACATTAAATGTCCAAAATGTAAGGGTTCCTTTGAAAATACGAAGAAATTCAATATGATGTTCAAGGTTGGAATTGGTCCTGAAGAAGAAATTGCCTATCTTAGACCTGAAACGTGCCAATCTATTTTCGTAGATTTTCCAAGATTGTTTAAAATTATGCGTGGAAAATTACCTTTAGGTATTGCACAAGTTGGAAAAAGCTTTCGAAATGAGATTGCCCCAAGGCAAAGCTTGCTTCGATTAAGAGAATTTTATCAGGCAGAAATTGAAATTTTTTGTAATCCTGCAAGATTACAGGAAATAGAAAGATTCGAAGAGATTCAAAATACTGTGATAAGGGTTCAGACTGAATCAGAACCTGTATCTATGACCTGTAAAGAGGCTGTAGAGGGAAACATCATTCCAAACAAGTTTGTTGCATATTATCTAGGAATTTTAACAGAATTTTATGAAAAAACTGGAATTGATATTACAAAAAGTAGATTTAGAAAACTTGGTGAAAAAGAAAAAGCATTCTATGCAGAGGTTGCTTTTGACTTTGAAGTTGAAACAACTATTGGTTGGCTTGAATTAGTTGCATGTAATTATAGATCTGATTATGATTTATCTAGTCATGCTAAAAAAAGCAAAGAAAAGTTTGAGGTAATGGATAACGACGAAAAAGTTCTCCCTCATGTATTTGAAATTTCGATGGGTATTGATCGGAGTCTGTATACAATTTTGGAGCATAGTCTAAAAGATGACAAAGAAAACGAAAGAACTGTTTTATCACTTAAACCATATCTTTCACCAATTCATGTAGGGATTTTATCACTGGTGAAAAAAGATGGGTTGAAAGAAAAAACTGATGAAATTTATGTTAAAATGAAAAGGAAATTTGATGCCTTTTTAGATCATTCCGGTGCAATTGGACGACGGTATAGAAGATTAGATGAAATTGGATCACCATTTGCCGTTACTGTGGACCATCAAACTTTGGAGGATGAGACTGTAACTATACGAATGAGGGATTCTATGGAGCAAAAAAGGGTAAAAGTTTCGGAACTTGATTCCATTCTTGGAGAATATACCTCCTTTCCATAGTCGTGTAAAGGAAACCTATTCCTTAGAGTTATTTTATTAAAAATTAATAACCAATGATTTTTGGAGGGAACGTATGTCTGAGGCGAGGGGAGTAAATACAAATCAAGGTGCCCAAGTTTCTATCATTATTCCAACATATAATGAGTCAAGAAATATTGTCGGAATTCTAAAATCAATTGGCGAAAATTTGCCAAAAAATATTACCGCTGAGGCAATAGTAGTTGATGATAATTCTCCTGATTTAACAGGTAAAATTGTGGAAGAATATTTGAAAAATGTTAAAAAAATAGCTGGGTATACTATGGACATTATTCATAGAACTTCAAAAAATGGTCTTAGTTCTGCAATTCTTAGTGGTGTTCAGCGTGCAAAAGGAGATACAATTGTAGTAATGGATAGTGATTTTTCTCATCCTCCACAAATTATTCCAAAAATGATCGAGTCATTGAAAAAATATCAATGTGATTTGGTAGTGGCTTCGAGATACATTAATGGTGGAATAAAAGAAATCAATTTTGATGCAATCGGTTACAAAATTCTATTAGAAATTCTGGTTAAGAAAAGTGGAATTGCTGTAAAAGAAATTCCTTATACATTTGAAAACAGGAGTTTTGGTTCAAGCAAATTAGATAGTTCTACAGTTACGGATTACTTCAAATCAGTATGGAAGTTGTATAAATTTGGAAAATCTGAAGAAAAAGGTGAAAAACGTAAATCAGTTCGCTTTATTTCAAAGGCAAGTAGATTCTATACAGTAGGGTTATCTGGATTTGGCGTAAATTATTTAATTTCCTTGCTCTTTGCAGGGGGAATTTCTGATCTGTGGTATTTGCATGCAAATTTGATAGGAATAATTGCATCAATCACAACCAATTTCCTATTAAACAAGACCTGGACATTTGGTGACAGAGACTTTTCACAGAAAAGAACCTTAAAACAATATGGAAAATTTGTTACATTTAGTTCCCTTGGAGCATTAGTACAATTAGGAATGGTATTCTATTTGGTGGACGGTTATGGTTTATCATATCCAGTTTCTCTAGTATTTGCAGTTTTAACGGCAGCCTTTGGAAACTATGTTCTCAATAAGAAGTATACATTCAAAGAGAAAGTTTGGGGCTAAATTAGAAAAATAAAACAAAAAGAGTGACTGTTCGCCTTAATCTTCTACTCAAATGAAGATGAAGATTGAGACGAAAGTCCAGTTTGAGATGGTACAGATGGGAATTTATCTCCAATCTGTTGTTCAGCAACTGCAGATGCTTCTTGAAGAATCTTTTCAGTTTCTTCACTTGAAGAATCAGTCTCTAGACTAAATGAATCTCCTGCCAGAGAGTCCATCATTAATCCATTGAGAGTCTGTGTCATTGCATTCAATTCTGAGTCTGCTTCTGGCATAAATCTTCCAAGTGATGACTTTAATCCCTTCATTGTAGACATCGCTGGTCCAATTGCTACCATTGCATCGCCGAGGTCATGAATAGTTGTCAATCGTAATTGAACTTGTTCCAATGACATTCTTGCATTGCCGAGCATTTTTGTAACTTTACGAATTTC
>JARRMG010000009.1:0-8865 GCA_037386265.1 Nitrosopumilaceae archaeon | reverse complement strand
GGTTTTTCCCGCATATGGTGAGGTAACATCACTTTCCCTTGAAAAGGGATTTTACACAGATGAGGAGCTAATGACCTTTGTTGGAATAGAAGAGGAAGGCAAAAAATCAGTCTTTGTAATAATTCGTGGTCCTGGTGGAGATTTTATTGGGATGTTCTCAGATCCAGCTTCAGATAATGACGGAGCGTTTTCTACAATTTCCAGGCCAGTAGAAAATTATTTTACATCCAGTGGAACCTATAATGCAACTGCTTTTACTGATGACCAAAAAGAAGAAGATGGATTAACAATATTTTTACAGTATGATGGAACTAAAGTTTCAGAAAAAGAAGATTTTGTCTTGACTTTGAAAACAATTTCTGACATGACAGTAACTGAAGGAAAAACGCTTTCCTTTACGGTAGGGGTTACTGACTCTTCCTTAGATAAATTAAATTTTAGTTTAGACAAGAATCCTCCTAGTGGAGCTTCAATTGATTCCGAAACAGGGAAATTTACATGGACACCTTCGGCTTCCCAAGGGAATTCTGCAGGAATTCAATATAATTTTGACATAGTTGTTGAGAGAGGTGCTCAAAAGGATAGTGAGTCGATTACGATTACTGTAAAAGATCCTGTTGTAGATGAACCAAAGGATGAACCTAATGACGAGCCAAAGGATGAACCTAATGACGAGCCAAAGGATGAACCTAATGAATTAGGAATAGCATCATTTGTTGACACTTCTAAAGATCCTCAAAGTTATGTGGACAGATACAATAATGAACCAAATTACAAAGAGTGGTTTGATGAGAATTTTCCAGAGTATGATTCCATATACCAAGCAGTGGGGTTAAAAGAAATTAAAGAAATTGCCCCATTTGTTGACCCAACCCAAGACCCACAGTACTATGTGGACAGATACAATAATGAACCAAATTACAAAGAGTGGTTCGATGAGAATTTTCCAGAGTATGATTCCATCTATGAAGCAGTAGGATTGCCTGAAGAGGAAATAGAAGAACCTGAAATTGGGGAATGTGGTCCTGGAACAGACATTGTTGATGGAATATGTGAATTAATCGATCAACCGAAAGAGGGCGGAGGATGTCTCATTGCAACAGCTGCATACGGATCAGAGATGGCCCCACAAGTCCAATTCTTGAGAGAAATTCGTGACACTAAGGTGATGAGCACAGAGTCTGGTGCATCCTTTATGAGCGGATTCAACGAGTTTTACTATTCATTTTCACCTGCAGTTGCAGACTATGAAAGAGAAAATCCAGCATTCAAAGAAGCTGTAAAACTTGGATTGACTCCATTGATTTCAAGTCTTGCCATCCTAGAGCATGCAGACTCTGAGGAAGAGATTTTGGGGTATGGAATTAGTCTGATAATTTTGAATATTGGAATGTATATTGCAGCACCTGCAATGTTAATCTATAAAACAAAAAAATTCGTGAAAATTTAACCAGAAAAACAATGTTTTCGGGTTAATGTGAGTTGATCAAATAAGTAGTCAAATTGATTAACCCATTTATTAAAACAGTATTAAGGGAGATGACTAGATGAGAAAAGAACCAATTTTTTGTATTTTCTTTAGCTTAGTATTGTTTTTTGGTGGATTGGCTTCATCACCTATGGTTTTTGCAATGGAATTCTCAGATAATTTTGAGACTTCAGATGATAGTGGTGTTTTGAGGCAACCTTCTGGTATAGCATTCGATTCTAGTACAGACTACCTGTATGTTGCAGATACTGGTAATGATAGAATTGTGATAATTGATGTGAATGGTAATTGTGATAGTAACGATGATGAATTTTTTGCAAATGATATTTGTTTTATTGAAGAGTTTGAGACTTCAGATGATAGTGGTGTCTTAAATGATCCTTCTGGGCTAGCATTGGATACGGGTACAGACTACCTGTATGTTGCAGATACGACTAATGATAGAATTGTGATAATTGATGTGGAAGGTAATTGTGATAGTAACGATGATGAATTTTTTGCAGAGGATATTTGTTTTGTTGCGGAGTTTGAGACTTCAGATGATAGTGATGATTTAAGTGATCCTTCTGGATTAGATTTTGATACTAGTACAAACTACCTGTATGTTGCAGATACTGGTAATGATAGAATTGTGATAATTGATGTGGAAGGTAGTTGTGATAGTGGGGATGATGAATATTTTGCAAATGATATTTGTTTTGTTGAAGAGTTGGGTAGTTTAGGTGATGATGATGATGAACTCGATGAACCCTCATACTTGGTTAGGAATGTGGATGAAGATCTTGTTTATGTCTCTGACACTGGAAATAATAGAATTCAAATAATCGAAATTTCGGGTTCATCCTCATCTACTGATGCCCCAAGTCGACCAACTGGACTTGAGGCATATCCAATATCAAAAACCTCAATTTTCATTACTTGGGATGTAGGAGACCCTGATGAAGACATTACAGGATATAAGATTGAGGCAAGGGAAGGCACAGATGATTATGAAGTGTTGGTATCAAATACCGGGAGTAATGCAAATTCCTTTGTTCATGGAGGTCTAAGCTCCAGTGAGACCTACACTTATCGAGTTTATGCAATAAATGCTCAAGGAACAAGTACTGTATCTTCCACTGCATCAGAAAAGCCAGAAGACTCGCAGGCTCCAGCGGCTTTTTCTGCTATAGCAATATCAGATTCAAAAATTAAACTTTCTTGGTTTCCTCCAACAGATACTTTTAATCAGTCAATTAGCGGATACATTATAGAACGAGTAATAACAACCGGAGTTTACGATATTGTTGCCGATGTGGGAAGTCAGACCACAACTTATACAGTTAGTAATTTGCAGACAGATAAAGAATACACCTTTGTCGTTAGGGCTGAATTTGGTATTGGTGGAAGTCCTAGATCAAATACTGCAAGTGCAACTCCAACAGAAGATGCTGTAGAACCAGCTTCATCATCTATAACAACTCCTTCATCACCAAATCTATCAACTTCGGCAGTTTCAGAAAACCAGGTTAACCTGTCTTGGAGTAAACCATCAGATGGAGGATCATCCATAACAGGTTACAAAATAGAAGTGAAAGAAAATTCAGGATCATATTCTATTCTAGTTGAAAATACTGGAAATGACTCTAGAAGTTATTCGCACACAAATCTTACACCAAATACAAATTACACATACAAGGTTTCTGCAATTAATGGAATTGGAGTAGGTGCCTCATCAAATGAGAGTTCTGCAACTCCAACTGATACTCCAGAACAAGTGTTAGCAATCAAACCCCTTGGGAGATTGTCAATTGATGAAGGAAAAAGATTATCGTTCATTGTTGGAGTAACGGATTCTTCAATAGAAAATGTTAGATATAGTTTGGCAAACAATGCACCTAGTGGAGCCTCTATTAGTTCAAGTTCAGGATCATTTACTTGGACTCCAAGCAAATCTCAAAGCGGGACTTATACCTTTGATGTAATAGCAAAGACAAGTTCACTAGAAGACAGAGAGTCAATCACGATTACTGTAAATGATGTACCAGATACAGAACCCCAAGAACCAGAGGAGCCTAAAGATGAGCCTAAGGAACCAGAGGAGCCTAAAGATTTAGGAATCGCGTCATTTGTCGATCCAACTAAAGACCCACAAAGTTATGTGGACAGATACAATAATGAACCAAATTACAAAGAGTGGTTTGATGAGAATTTTCCCGAGTATGATTCCATCTATGAAGCAGTTGGTTTAGAAGAACCAATGGTGGAGGAACCTAAGATAGGTGAATGTGGAGAAGGAACAAAATTAGTAGACGGGGTTTGTACTCCAGTAAAGCAACCTAAAGAGGGTGGAGGATGTCTCATTGCAACAGCAGCATATGGATCAGAGATGGCCCCACAAGTCCAATTCTTGAGAGAAATCCGTGATAATAAGGTGATGAGCACAGAGTCTGGCGCATCCTTTATGAGTGGATTCAACGAGTTTTACTATTCATTTTCACCTGCAGTTGCAGACTATGAAAGAGAAAATCCAGCATTCAAAGAAGCTGTTAAACTTGGATTGACTCCAATGTTAACTTCGTTGTCTTTACTTTCAGTAGTTGACATTGATTCAGAGCAGGAAATGCTAGGGTATGGTATTGCAATAATCCTAGCAAATGTTGGAATGTATTTTGCTGCTCCAGCAATTTTGGTGTATGGAATTAAAAAATCTAGGCTAGTTAGGTTTTAATCACAATAATCTTGGATAGAGACATATGGGAAAACTATCAAGAAATCTTAGAGTTTGCGGGGAATGTGGAATTGTTTACACCTCTGTGAGTTTTGAAAAATATATCGACGAATGTCCCATCTGTCATTCTAAAAGATATGAAGCTCTTCCAATCGAACTAGGAAAAAATTAGAAGGAAATTTTGATATAGATTTTTTAGTAGAATATTTGTTCGTATATTATTGTCTGAGGATCCAGAGATTGAAAAAATTAAACAGCGAAAGCTAGAGGAGATGCTAAGGCAGCAAAATCAGCCACAGATTGAGCCTGAAATCATTGATTTGGATGGTTCTAATTTTGATAAAATTGTATCTACTGAAAATCCTACGCTAGTTGATTTTTGGGCAGAATGGTGTGGGCCATGCAAGATGATGCATCCAGTCTTTGAGAGTTTATCCAAAAAATATCCCAATGTAAAATTTGCAAGAGTGAATGTAGATATGAACCAAAACATTGCCATGAGGTATGGAGTTCAGTCAATTCCTACCTTTATCATGTTCAAATCAGGACAAATAGTAGATAAAATGATGGGTGCAGTGGGCGCTCCAGGAATTCACATGATATGCAAAAAACATTCAAGCTAACAAAGATTTTCATATCAAAAATTACAATTGTGAAAAGTTTTCAAATCTAATATGCATAGGCTGCATCTTTTTTTCTTTGAATCTCTACGATTTCATTTAACACTTCAGTTTCCTCAGGATTTAGTTTGTGTCCAAACTTTCTAAGAAGTTGTTTTGCTTCATGTGATGGAGGAAATGTATAAAAAACATCTTCTTCAAAAATTTGCCTCCCAATTGTAACGTCTTGAATAGAGCAGGCAACCTCTTGTCCCTTTTTTGCAGAGGTTACAGTTTTTCCATCATGTTGTAATTGATGCACCCTTCCAATACTTTTTCCTTCTTTGTTCATAATTGGCACTTTGTGTCGAAGCTCACCCACATCAACTTTAATTCCAAATACAGCAGGATTGTTGTTTCTGAAAGAATATCCTTTTAGAAAGGTGAATTTAGAAATTGGTGTGAATTCTGCAAAAATTGCATCTTCCTCATGAGCCGTATCTTCTTCAACCCATGCATTGTAATTGTCAATTAAACTGTAAATGACTTTATCCTCAAAGATACGAATATGATTATTTTCTGACTCTTCTTTTGCATCAGGTAAAATTTTTACATTAAACGCAAGAATTACCCCAAGATGTCGATCGTTTTCTTTTATTGCCTTTGTTTCCACTACGTCTCGGCGATTGACTGGTCCAATGTCAGCCTTAGAAACTGGTACCTGAGAACGCCTTAGCATCTCAACTATGGCTTCAAGAGAACCTATGGTATCACATTTTAGAATGATTCCGTTAGTTTCAGTATCAACAAAGACTGACTTCATTTCAGCTTCGATTAATTTGGTGTATTTTTTTACATCAGCCTCGTTTGATGCAACATAAAGAGTACTTCCAGGCAAAACATCCACCAAGTCAGGTGATGCTATTTTTAATCCAGCTGCTGCATCTACTTTTTCTACTGGTTTGAATTTGTCACGTGGGTCTCTCATTTCATCAAGCGGTTTTGGTAAAAGAATGGCTTTTGGCTTTGTTACTATTACTGAATCACGTCTTGCAACAACAATGCTGTCAGTTTTTTTAATACTTCCATCAATTAAGATAATGTTGGCAGACTGTCCCAATCCAACCTCGTCATTTACCTCTAAAACTATCCCTCTTGGATCTTTTTCTTCTTGGTTGAGTCGTTTTTGGAGATATTGTTGAGTCAATCCAATCAAAACTGCTAAAAGTTCAGGAATTCCAACTCCGGATCTTGCAGAAATAGGTACAATTGCAATCTCAGATTTAAAGTCCTTGACACGATAGAACGCTTCAGACTGATATCCCAAAATAGAAAGTGTTCCTACAACATCGTAGATCTTTTGGTCTAGATCATTTTGGATGGATTGATCCTGTTCTTTTATTGCCTTTGTGATAAATGGTGTTTCGGATTTTCTCCAACCAGATAGCTGGTCACATTTGTTTAGTGCTACAACAAATGGTACTTTTCTGCTTTGCAAAATCTTCAAGCTCTCATTTGTTTGGGGTTGAAAACCGCGGTTTACATCAACAACTAAAATTGCAATATCAGCTGCAGAGCCACCTCTCGCTCTAAGATTGGTAAACACCTCGTGACCGGGTGTATCAATAACTAAAATTCCTGGAACCTTTGATTCGGCCTCTTCGAGTTTTTTGTACAAGGGACCACATGTTTCTTTGATAGTTTCAGTTGGTAGAAAACTTGCTCCAATATGTTGTGTAATTCCACCTGCTTCTCTTCCCTGAACCCCAGTTCCTCTAATTCTATCTAGTAGAGATGTTTTTCCAGAGTCTACGTGACCTAAAACTGCCACAATGGGCTGACGAATTTGCAAAACAGATCACTCAAATGCTACCCTCGATTCATGGTCAAAACTTTCTTGGGAGTCAGAAGCGTGTATGATATTATCAGTAAATCCTAGTCCAAAATCTCCACGAATTGATCCAGGTGCTGCCTCAAAGGATTTTGTTGAACCAATCATAATTCTTGTAGTTGCAATAGCATTATTTCCTTCAATAATTGCTGCAACCACAGGACCGGATGTGATAAATGATGTTAGTTCTCCGAAAAATGGCTTGTCCTTGTGAACACCATAGAAATTTTCGGCTTGTTCTTTAGCAAATGTAAATAATTTTAGTTTGACCAGTTTGAAACCTTTTCTTTCAAATCTAGCAATTACTTCCCCAGTGAGGTTCCTAGCTACGGCATCTGGTTTTACGATAAAAAGAGATTGTTCGGTCAACGTTTCTTTTGTTTAATTCCGCCTTTGACGTATTTTTTAGTCCACTTTAGTTTTCTTGGATCGCGTTTTAGTTCAAGTGCATTTTTCTTGCATTTTGCAGAACAAAACCATAAAACGGTTCCATCATTTTTTGCAAACATAGTACCTGATCCTTTTGCAACTGTTCTATTACAGAAATTACATGGTTTAACTAAAAGACTCATTTATTCCACCTATTTGATCTTCTTTGCTTCTCGTTCAGTCTCCCTTAGCATTAGAATTTCTCCTAACCTAACAGATCCTTTGACGTTTCTTGTAAGAATTCTTCCCCTATCCTTGCCATCTAGAACTTTAACTCTAACTTGAATAACTTCTCCTGCAATTCCTGTCCTGCCAACAATTTGAATAATTTCAGATTGAGTTATTTCGTCAGTTGTAGCACTCATTTGTCGGTCTTACCACCTTTAATTTTATCAATTGATGATACAACTTGGTCAACTATATGTTGTGCATCACCAGCATCCAAAATTGCTGCAGCGGCAGATGTAATGTCAATGCCCAAAGATTTTCCTAATTCTTGCTTGTTTGGAACAAAAGCATATGCTGCACCTTGTTCTTCACAGAGGATTGGAAGATGTGCTACTACCTCAGGTGGTTCTACATCTTCGGCTATAACAATCAGTTTACTGGTACCACGTTCAATGGCTTTTGTAGCCTCATTGGTACCTCTTTTTACTTTACCACTAGTAGATGCAACTCTTACGGCTTCAAGAATTGGATTTACCAAGTCTTCTGGTGTCTCAAATTTTACATAGTAAGCTTTACCCATACTTTGTCACCCTTAGGGATCATTCTCCATTCCCATCATGCGAGTGATTGGTTTTAAAAGTGTTATCTGGAAATGATTGATTTAGCTTTTTCAAGATATTCAGACATTATAGAGTCAAGTTTTTGTTGAGATTCAGCTTCCCCATATATTCTAATGATGGGTTCTGTTCCACTTGGTCTGATCATTACCCAGTTTTTGGAATTAATTGAAATTTTTATTCCATCTGTGGTATCTGAATTTGGGAACTCTTCTTTTAGGGATTGAATTAGTTTTTTGGCATCTTCAGGAGAGCATGATAATTTGTCTTTTGTAGTGTATACCGGTGGAAGCTCATTTATTTTCTGAGATAGTGATTTTTCAGTCAATGCCAGCAAATCCAACATTAAGGCAAGCGTCATACAACCATCTCTTACTTGATTATGAGGACCATACATGAATCCCCCATTTTCTTCAAATCCGATAAGGGCGTTTGTTGGAACCATTTTTCTTGATACCTCAACGCTTCCAACTTTAGTTCGAATAACTTGTGAGTTAAATTGATTGGCAATGCTTTCAATATTTGAACCAGAATTCAAACAAGTTACTACCAAAGATTCAGGTTTTTTCTTCAAGATGTGTCGAGCTAAAACTAGTGCTGACTTGTCTCCTGTTAATATTTCCCCATGGTTATCACAAAAAATACTTCTATCCCCATCTCCATCAAATGCAATACCAAGATCTGCTTTGTTTTCTTTTACAATATTAGAAAGCTCTTGAAGATTTTGAGGAGTAGGTTCTGATCCTCTTCCTGGAAAGGTTCCATCAATTTTTTGATTAACTAAAAATACCTCACATCCTAATTTGTCACAAAAAATAGGTGCAGAAACTGCTTGCGCCCCATTTCCAAGATCAAGTGCAACTTTGAATTTTTTTGATGTTATCCTTTCAGAGTCAACTTGGGAAATAATTCCTTGAATGTAAACTTCAATTGCCCTATCATCTGTTCCTGTAACTCCAAAT
>JARRMG010000008.1:0-11990 GCA_037386265.1 Nitrosopumilaceae archaeon | reverse complement strand
TCCGGGAAAAAAATTGTTCTATGTGTTGCAGGGAGTGTAGCTGCTTACAAAGCAATCGAATTAGCAAGATTGCTGATGCGTCATGGGGCAGATGTTACTTGCGTTGCAACAAGTGCCGTTACAAAATTGATACAGCCAGAGTATTTCAAATGGGCTACGGGTAATAAGGTAATTACAAAGCTAACCGGAGAACTTGAACACATTAAATTAGCTGACTACAATCAGTCTGATTTGATAGTAGTTTATCCTGCGACAGCAAACACTTTAGGAAAATTGGCCAATGGTATTGACGATACTCCAGTATCTACAGTTCTCACAGTGGCATTTGGATCAAAAATTCCTATTCTGATGTGTCTTGCAATGCATGCATCAATGTATGAAAATTCTGCAGTAACTAAGAATATTGATTTTTTGGAAAATAAAATCGATTTTGTTAAACCACAAATGATTGAAGGAAAAGCAAAAGCATCAGAACCTGAAGATGTTTTAGATTATGTGTTAAAGAAATTTGGATCTTCATCAATCTTAAAAAATAAAAAAATCTTAATGACTGCCGGACCAACCATTGAGTATATTGATCCAGTCAGAGTGATTACAAATCAAAGCTCAGGAAAAACTGGTGTTTTATTAGCTTCAGAATTTATTTCAGCTGGTGCAAAAGTTACTTTAGTGTATGGTCCAGGGGTAGAAACACCACCTAGCGGTGCCAAAGTAATCAAAGTGTCTACTAGTAAGGAAATGTTTGATTCAGTAAAAGGGGAAATGAAGAAAAAATTTGATGTTGTGATAATGGCTGCTGCTGCTGCAGAATCGGGTGCAGACATGATTATAGCTAACGATATTGGTTCTAAATATCAGAAAAATTCCAACAATAACGAGGTTTTGATTATTGGATCAGGTAAAGTACACTCTTCAGGATGGAAAAAGAAGGAAAAAATTGCTAAATTTATTCGAAAAGAAATTGAACGTAAACTGGAATGAAAAAATCAGAACTTAGAAGACTAATTGCCAGATACCAAGAAGTTCAAGTGAAAATAAAAAATTCTCCTAATGAAAAATTAAAAAAAGAATTAGAAGAAATTAAACATAGGTATTTTCATGAAACAGGAAATAGTCTTGATTTAGACTTGTAAGAAAAACTAACATGAACCATCAAAAAGGAAAAAATGATTTGAAATTCAATCCAACAGATTACAAAAAAAGAAACATTGTCATATGGAATGAAGTAGCTCCTCGTTACCATAAAAGATGGGCAAGTGTTAGTCAGGGACCATTTGCAAGTACATCAAAATTGGTTCAATTATTAGATATAAAAAAAGGTGATAGAGTTTTTGATCTTGCATGTGGAACAGGAGTAGTTACTAAAAGAATCAGACAAAAGGTTGGACGTTCTGGATTTGTTATAGGTGGAGATACATCAGTTACAGCAATAAAGATTGCAAAAAAATGGAATGATAAAAATTTAAACTTGGATTTTGTAAACGTTGATGCTGAAACCTTCCATTTTTCAAAAAAATTTGATGTAATATCATGTCAATATGCATTGTTCTTTTTTCCAAATGCACAAAAAGCACTAAAAAATATGAAAAAGCACTTACAGAAAGAAGGAAAATTAGGCATAACGGTTCACGGTGGAGCCCAAAAAGTTCCTTTTTTCAGTAGTATTTTTGATGCTGTAACAGAATTTATTCCCGATTATGTTCCTCCTGGATCTCCGAATTTAGATAGATTTGGAACAAAAACTGCTTTGAAAAACGAAGTAAAGAAAGCAGGATTTTCAAAAATTAATGTGCAAGATTTTAATTTCAATTTTAATCCCGGGAAATTTGAAACCTATTGGCAAAATTACCTAAAGTATCTTGCCAAGCCATTAAAAGAAAAATTAGATAGTTTGGATAAAAAGCAAAGAAAGGAATTGAAGAGTATGGTAAGAGAGAATGTAAAGTCCTTTACCCAAAATGATGGAACAATAAAGTTTCCTTGGGAAGTTTTAATTTTAACTGCAAAAAACAAGGATTGAGAAAATATGGTAAGAGAATCAAAAAAGAAAGAAGAAAAACCAAAAGAATCTCCATTTAAAAAATTCCTTAAAAAACGTGCACCAGTGTATTTGGCTGTAATTGCTATTGTGATTATTTTTATCGTCCCAGAGTTAACAAAAGGGGATTTACAGAGTAATCTACCAGAGAATCTTTCTGATGAAGAAAAAAAGGTAGTTGATACTTTGATGTCTTACAAAGGTCCCAACAATGAAGGATTAAGCATGATGGATGCAATATCTAATGAAATAAGTGATTATTACCCAAATGAAAAAATCTATGATAACAAAAATACCAAGGTGGATGTTTCTGTAACCAACCTAGGGGAAGAAAAGTACGAGGTTATTTTTGATTTTCAGTCATACAAAGAAGATCTTCATTATAATTGGAATGTAAATTTGCAAGATGGAAATATTGATGGAAATGATGAGGATTCAAAATACATCATAAATCTAGTTGATTTTTATGATTAAAATTACAAAAAATAGGCTCACACTGTTACCAAATCTTTTGTAAATTTATGCATGATTACTGGTCTTTCTTTCACGATCAAAGAATCTTCTATCCTAATCCCAAATTTGTTTGGAATGTAAATTCCAGGTTCTACAGTTATAGCCATATTTTCTTCAAGTTTGGTTTCACTTCTGTAAGAGACGGTTGGTACTTCGTGAACTTCTAAACCTATACCATGTCCTGTAGAGTGTATGAAAAATTTTCCATAACTTGCATCGTCTATAAATTTACGACATGCAAAATCTACATCTTTACAATTTACTTTTGGTTTTACAGACTTTAATCCTAGTTTTTGGGATTCCTTTACAATTCCATAAACTTCCTTTTCTTTTTCGGATATTTTTCCGATAGCAAAAGTTCTTGTTGAATCAGAGACGTACCCTTTGTATCTTAGCGTTAAATCAACCACGACAAGATCACCTTTCTTGAATTTTCTATTAGTAACCTGAGCATGAGGAAGAGCGCCATTTGGACCTCCTGATTGTTTGAAGTTCTGACTCCTTTTGACCTATTTTCATCTTTTTTGAACAGATATCAAACATTTCATCAATTATTTTTGAACCCTTCTTGAGAATTTTTATCTCATTTTCATCTTTGATTATTCGAGAATTATAGAATGGTTCAGTGGAGGAGATTATTTTAGGAAGTGATTTTTTCAATGAGGTCATTATTGAATAATCGTTACAATCAGTACATACTTTGTTTTTCTTTGTTTTTGAGATTAAAGTTGAAATTAATCCAACACCTCGCTCTCCTGTTATAACATTACAATCCTGTGATTCCTCTAAAGCTCGTCCAACTTCTAGTTCTGGGGCAATAATCGTAGTATTTCCACCCTTTTCTAGTAATCCTATAGCCTCACCCCAAAATCCGGTTAAATAGAATAAATTTTCAGGCTCAAATGTTACTAGTGTGTCACAATTTACCTTTTGAGCAAATTTGAGGAGTTTTTTTCGTCTTTCCTTCACAAAAAAATAAATGACTTTTCTTAATTTATGTATGATGCAAAGTTTGTATATCCGAATCAGGATTTAAAGAAATATGGTCGAAGAGAAAAAGAAAGTTGTTGCTTTACTTTCTGGCGGATTAGATAGTCAGCTTGCAGTTCGAATGATGCAAGAACAAGGATTTGATGTATCAGCTGTTGCAATAAAAACTCCCTTTTGTGATTTTGATTGTGGTCGAGGATGTGGATTTGAAATTAGAGAAAGAGCAGATGATCTTAATGTGAATTTAAAAACTGTATATCTTGGTGATGAATATATTGAAATGCTAAAGCATCCAAAGCACGGGATTGGTGCAGGATTCAATCCTTGCGTTGATTGTAGATCCATGATGTTCGAAGCTGCAAAAAAACATATGGATGAAATTGGTGCAGAGTTTATTATTTCAGGAGAAGTTCTAGGTCAGAGACCAATGAGCCAACATGCTCCAGCATTAAGGACCATTGAAAAAGATACAGGTCTTTTAGGGAAAATTGTTAGACCACTATCTGCAGGATTACTTCCTGAAACAGATCCGGAAAAAGAAGGTCTTATCAAAAGAGAAGATCTTGGGATGATAAAAGGTAGGACAAGAAAAGCTCAACTAGAAATGGCAAAAAAATATGGAATCGAAAATCCCCCTAATGCTGGCGGTGGATGTCTGCTAACAGATCCTGCTTTTGGATTACGTGCCAAAGATTTGTTTGAACAGATTGAAAATCCAACCATAAATGACATAGATTTGTTAAAAATTGGAAGGCATCTTAGACTAGACGAAGAAACAAAGCTAGTGATTGGAAGAAACAAAGATGAAAACGAAATGATCAAGGCAATTGCATTACCTGCTGATGTTTTGTGTGAAGCTCGTGATCATATGGGACCCGTATCTATTTTACGTGGAAAAAATGCCGACAAACATATTCCATTTGCATCATCAGTCACCCTAAGATACTCCGATGCGCCCAAAGATGAGCAGAATTATGTCCGTGTGATAAAAGATAAGGTTCAAGAGGAAGTATTTGCAAATTCTGCCAAAGAAGAATCTTACATTAAATTTAGAATCTAGGCGTGAAATTTCCCTTAAATTAGTCAAAATTAAAGAAGAGTTTTTGAGGGAGTAGATCGCATTTTCATCAAGGATGCAAAAACAAGAAAATCCCACGTACTTGAAAGCAATCACGATACGGGATGCTAGTGATGTCCATTCGATAAAAGAAGATATCAAAAAAGGAATGATATTGATTTTGAGAGTAACACCTCTAGCTCAAAAAGATGTTGAACAACTTCGTAAGGTAGTAGAGGATTTGTATTCTATTGCCAAGTCTGCAGGAGCAGATATCGCCAGATTGGGAGAAGAAAGAATTATTGTTGCACCTTCCAGTATTAAAATTTGGAAACCTGAATACGATCTAAAATAATTTTATTGCTTCTTGAATTTGAGGATAATGAGATGGAATTCTGTACATTCTTCTAATATTCATTGCAAGATTTTCAGACTTTTTCCTTTCTCCATGATTTACAAGTACTCTTCTTAATTTAGGTCTTAATCGTTGAACAAATGACATTAATTGATTATAATCACTGTGTCCACTGAATCCATCTAATTTTTCTACTCCACAATTTATTGTGACCACTTCAACTTTACCTTCTTTTCCAAGCATAGAAACTTGTTTTGATCCGTCTAAAACTCTCCTACCAAGAGTTCCATTAACCTGATATGAAACAAACAAAACCTTGCTTTTCTTATCAGGTGCAATATTTTTGAAATATTCTAAGACAGGGCCTCCTTCTAACATTCCGGATGTTGCTAAAATTATGCATGGAGAGTCTTCTCTTAGAGGTTCTTCTCTTGCATCGGCATGTTCAATATTTGTGAAATATTCTGAATCAAATGGATTATCATCAGTTTCTAAGATTTTTTGTTTAAGTTCTCGTGCAAGGTATTCTGGGTAGGATTCATGGATGGCAGAAGCTTCTGATATCATTCCTTCGGTAAATACAGGCGCTTCAACCATTTCACCAGATTTCATATAGTGATCAATTACCATCATAATTTCTTGAGCCCTTCCTACTGCTGGTATTGGAATAAGGACTTTACCGCCATCTGCCAAGGTATTATTTACTGCATTAATGAAAGAAGATTCTACTTCTTGTCTTGTTGGTTGAATATCTTCTTTTAGACCATATGTACTCTCTATTAGTAATGTTTCAACCCTTGGGAAATTCCAACTTGCTGCTTCAAACAGAATGCTTTTTCCAAATTTAATATCACCAGAATAAACAAAATTATGATCACCATTTCCAATATGGAAATGACACAAAGCAGATCCTAAGATGTGACCCGCGTTTGCAAGCACTAATTTGATGTCAGGTGAAATATCGGTAACAGTTCCGTATGGAAGAGTAATGGTTTGTCTCATGATCTGTTTAACATCTCGTTCTGAATAGATAGGATTTCTTCCCTGAGCAGCTGCAACTTTGATGGCATCTAATTGTATTAAATTCATCATTGGAAGAGTTGGCTCTGTACAATAGATAGGACCTTTGTAGCCATATTTACATAATGTAGGTAAAAATCCGGTATGGTCCAAATGAGCGTGTCCAATTACAACTGCATCGAGTTCATCTAAAGAAAGATTAAGTGAATCTAATCTGGGATACGCATCCATAGGAGATTTTGCCCCAGGATTAACTCCACAATCAATCAAAATTTTGCTTTCAGGAGTAGATAATAACATAGAAGACCGCCCAACTTGACCAAATCCTCCAAGTGTGAATAAGGAAACTTCAGTTCTCTGAGAAAGTCTGGGTCTGAAAATTTCATCTCCTATTTCTCGAAGCTGTCTGCTTCGATCCACCGAAGACTGTTTGAGAGTTGCTTTAATGGTTTGAATAGTACGTGATGGGATAGTTGTTGCCTTTCTAACACGAATTTTCCAACCTGTCCTTTCAGTTACCTCTGCGTGATTGAATTCTTTTGCATTTCGTTGGAGAAGCCAAGGTCTTTTTGCTTCAATTGATACCTCGCCTGTGGCTATGTCAAATACTGTTCCTTGAAGTTTAGCGTCTTCAGGTACACATTCTGCGATGATCTTTCTTGCTTCATCTTCTGGTTTTCTAATTGATTCATCTGTTCGAATAACAATTCGTTTTTTGATAATGTTTACAAGATTTGAAATTGTTTCATTATGTTCTAAAAGATATCGTGGCGAGTTCGTATAAAGGGCAATTCTAGGTCCTTCGTATTCAATTTTTGTAAGATTTGCTTCTTTGGGAATACTTTGCAGTATAGTGGCCATTATATTTTGGCTAGTTGGTAATTCTTTTTCTTGTAATTTCCTTTGCATTAAATCACTAAAGTATGATGAGAGTTGTTAATTCGTTAATTTTCTAAAGTTCTATAATTGATTTCTTTTGTTCATCCGTTAAAAGTCGGAATCCATCTTTGTCCATAACAGCAATGTTGATTCCATCACCTGTACCAATGTTTCTTACAATAGCAGCTTTGACAGCTCTTAAAGCAACTTTTTTTGCTTCCTCTACTGTAAGGTCGGGGCGATATTCTTCTTCTAATAGTCCATAGGCAACAGGTGATCCACTTCCAGTTGTTACATAATTTTTTTCTTCAACAGAGCCAAACATGTCTACGTTAAACAATGCTGGACCATTTGCATCATATCCTCCAAGAAGTATGTCTGCCATGAATGGATAACCGCGATTTTGATGAAATATCAATGAGCAAAGTCGACTGAGAGAATGGATTGAGATTGGTCCATGTTTTTCAACTCTATGAAGACTTGAATGATAACGTAAGATATCTACAATATTTTGAGCGTCAGCTACCCCTCCTGCCAAGGTTAGGCCTGCATGATCGTCAATTTTTTGTATTTTCATAGTGTTATTGTTTGCAATAAAGTAGCCTGCACTGGCCCTCATATCAGCACATAAAACTATACCATCTTTGGCTTTGATACCTACAGTGGTAGTTCCGTGGAGAATTTTTTCTTGAACATTATTTGACAAAAGATACACCTTTAGAGATATTGTAAGTGGCATTCACCCTTTTAAATAACTTTTTGATCTCTTGAAATGATAAATAGTGACAAAATTGGAAAAACGCATGCAGTCTCATACCATGGAATTACCAAGACTAATTGTTGTGGGCGAGAAGAATATCTCTGAATTTGGAGAATTTCTTGTGTCATTGAGTAAACCCAAAAAAGTTTCTTTAATTTCTGGGATCAATGTTAAAAAAATCCTCAAGCAAAAAATTGAGAAATCATTAAAACAAAAACATATCAAATTTGTGTGGCATGCCTCAAAAGATAATCAAATTAGTTCATTAACTCAAATTCAAAAGGATGTAAAAAAAGATCATAGCGATCTAGTCGCAGGCATTGGTGGGGGTCGTTCAGTAGATACTGCTAAGATGGTATCATTTAATCTAGATATTCCTTTTGTTAGTCTACCTACTGCGGCTTCTCATGACGGAATGGCAAGTCCTTTTGTTTCTGTAAAAAGTGACAAGCCACATTCCATTGTAGCAACTGCACCACTAGGAGTCTTCGTAGATATTGATGTAATAAAAAAAGCTCCAGCAAAGCTATTAGCAAGTGGGTGTGGGGATTTAATTGCAAATATCATTGCAGTCAAAGATTGGCAAATAGGTCATAAAAAAACTGGTGAATATTATGGAATGTATTCTGCAGATTTAGCTTTAATGAGCGCTAAAATTGTAATGGAAAACTCAAGAAAATATTCCAAAAAAGGATTAGATGCAAGAGTAATTGTTGAGGCCTTAATTAGTGCGGGAGTTGCCTCATGCATTGCAGGAAGTAGTAGACCATGTTCTGGTGCAGAACATCTTTTTTCTCATGCTTTAGATAAAATTGCACCAAGTAAAGGACTACATGGAGAAAAATGTGGTATTGGAGCAATAATGATGGCAAAACTTCAAGGTCAAGACTGGAAAAAAATCATCAAAACATTAAGGGAAGTTGGTGCCCCTACAACTGCAAAACAAATTGGTGTGACAGAAGACCAAATAGTTGACGCACTTATGATAGCTCAAGAATTAAGACCTGAAAGATATACAATTCTGAAAGAGATTGAAATGACAGAACAAAAGGCTACAAATCTAGCAAAGAGTACTAAAGTAATTTGAATTAAGCAGTTTTTGGTTCTGGGGCTTTATCCTCTTTAGATTCTTTCTTTTCTGTTGTTTCTGGTTTTTTGCTTTGGGCCTGTTTGTTTTGGTATGTTTCAACGAAGTTAATTTTTTCTAAAGTTGGAACAAATTTGAAAATATCCATCTGGATGAAATGCTTCATTATTTGAAGTCCATCTGCCCTGAATATTTCTTCGGGAACTGAGATATTTGCCTCCTTTTCTTTAATTGTGAAATTAATTTTAGAATCTTCAACTGGTAATCGATTTTTTAAAATTCCATCTATTTTGTCATTTTCAGAATCAAGTGATTTGATTACATTTACATCATAAAGAATTGTTTTACCTGCGTATTTGTGATTGTAATCAATTTGAACTCTACCTGAACCAATAAATCGAATAATTCCTCGCTTGTTATCAATTTCAATTGTGTCTCCTACTGAAACTTTCTCAGCATCTTCACCTAATTTTCGAACTGGGATCATCCTTACTTTAGTTGAATCACGCTCTCCAAACCCTTTGTCAGGTGTAACTTCAACGGTAAGTTTGTCGCCTACTGCAGTTTTAGTTAGAGCTTCGTCAAGTCCTTTTAGAACAGGATAAGAAACTTCTCCTACAGAAACTAATTTTGGAGAATATTTTACACCAGATTCATGAATTGAGTGTTTTTTTGCTTCTTCTTCGATGGTGGTATCAAATACTTCGTCGTTGTCTTTTACCTTTGCAACATAATCAATTAGTATCAAAGAACCTTTATCGAAAGTCAATGTGTTCGCTCTCGAATTTCCTTATATTAAGTTAACATGGTTTAGAGAGCTTTTAATTTTTCTTCTGCCGTTTTTAGACCTGCTTGGGCATCTACTTGATATCCCATCATTGCTAATGTGGATGAAATTGCAGAAATAGTTCGCATTACATGATATGGACTAACTTCACCCATACAACCAACTCTGAAAACTTTGCCTTTAAGATTTCCAAATCCTCCAGCAACAAGAACCTTGAATTTGTTAGCAAGTGTATTTCTGAAGGTCTTGTCTTCAAGACCTTCAAGATAATTTAATGCAACAATTGAGATTGAACGATCTTCTTCTTTGGCAAATGGAGAAAGACCCATTGCACTAAGTCCAGAATATAATGCATCTGAACAAACTTTATGACGATTAAAGACATTTTGTAGACCTTCTTCAAGTAAAATTGAGAGAGCCTCTCTGTATGCATAAAGTAAAGGCAATGCAGGAGTAAATGGAGTATGTTTTTCTTCATCATAATATTTGAAATATCTTGCTAAATTGAAATACATTGTAGGTGGTGGATTCTCAATCATATACTTTTTAGCCTTGGCACTAACTGAGATTGGCGAGATTCCTGGTGGTGCAGCTATTGCTTTTTGTGCACCAGTCATACATACGTCTATGTTCCATTTGTCTACTGGAAGCGGTGCTCCTCCTAGCAAAGATACAGAGTCTACTACATAAAATGCATCATTTCTTGATGTCAAGTCAGATATTTTATCGAGATAATTCACCATTGTTCCAGTTGAAGTTTCATTATGAACAACATAGAATGCTTTGACATCTTTGTTATTGTCAAAGGCTTCTTTTATTTGATCAAAAGTTGCATTTTGTCCCGGAGGAGTTTCAAGTTTAACAACATTTGCACCTTGACCTTCAATTAATTGAGATAATCTATTACTAAATTCACCGTTAACGGGAATAATGACTTTGTCGCCCTTCTTTACCAAATTAACAACTCCTGCCTCTACAGCACCGGTTCCAGATGCTGATAATGCTACAATGTCATTTTTAGTTTCAAATACTTGCTGTGTTTTGTCTACCACATCAGTGTATAACTCCACAAAATCATCACTCCTATGATTGATAATTGGTGCAAGCATCGCTCTCATTACTCTATTAGGTACATTTGTTGGGCCCGGAAGCATTGATAGATATTCCAATTCTTATCTCCATTGGGACATCTTTTGGGTTTTATTTATAATTAGAGATTTTTTAACCTCTGTTTAGCATTAATTTGATTTAGGAATTTTCTAGTTCCATATGGAACCAAGTTTTCCCATGTTCGATCGCTAATTATCAAGTCTCGAATATTAGTTCCAGACAAAACATCTCTTGTTGTAAATGGTATAGAAGATACTTTCTTTCCTCGTTTAGAATAAAGATATTCAGTCATTTCGTCATTAGTGAATATGATATCAAATTTAGGGACGATTTTATCTATATGTTCGACCCATTTTTGGTGATTTTCAAAATCAGGTATAAAATAAATTTCAATTTTATTTTTAATTGAATCATCAATTGAGTTTAAAATCATTTGTTGGCGTTCCTCAGCTGAAAAGGGGTTGTTTTTTTCAGGAGGTTTATTTGAGCTTCCTAAGCCTATCCAAAGTTTGTCTACTTTTGATAATGCAAAATGCAAAGCATCAAGATGTCCCAAATGAAATGGCTGAAATCTTCCAATGAGCAGGCCATTCATAGTAAAAGGTAGAAGATTTCATTTTAAAAAACTATCATAAAGCAAGTGTTTCTTGAAATATTGTGGAATTTTTAGAGATTGATGGTTCTTTTGGAGAGGGTGGAGGCCAAATTGTTCGGACAGCAATTACATTGTCTTGTATTTTACACAAACCAGTAATTGTAAAAAATATTAGAAAAGGTAGAAAAAATCCGGGTTTAAAACCTCAGCATCTTATGGCCCTTAAAATTCTTAGAAAAATTTGTGATGCAAAAATTGAAAATTTGAAAGTAGGATCAACTAGTTTGCAATTTTCTCCAAACAAAGTGAAAAGTATTGAACTTAATGAAGATGTTGGAACTGCTGGTAGTATTCCATTAATCTTTCAAGTGTTAATCCCGTTAGTTGCTATTTCAAAAAAGAGATTAAAACTTTCAATTAAAGGTGGAACTGATGTACTTTGGAGTCCCACAATAGATTATACTCGATTTATTTTGAAAGATGTGTATTCTCGAATGGGAATTAATTTTTCCATTAATGTAATCAAAAGAGGATATTATCCAAGAGGAGGAGGATTGATTAAGCTAGAAGTTTTTCCAACTGACAAAATTACTCCAATAATTTTAAAGCAAAGAAAAACCAAAAAAGTTGATTTAAGGTGTACTTTTTCTAAAATTAAGTCAGAAATTATTTCTAAGGAAATTGATAAAATTAGAAAACATTTAACTAAAAATAATTTTGTTGTTGAAAAACAAATCAAAAAAGAAATTGCTTTGGATTCTGGAGCTTCTGTGATGATAAGCTGTGTCGATATTGATTC
>JARRMG010000007.1:0-12946 GCA_037386265.1 Nitrosopumilaceae archaeon | reverse complement strand
CTTTATTGGGATCATCTTGCCGTAACACAAAATATGCAATAATTCCTTCAATTAGTCCTAAAAATATAGGTAAAAGAAACCAAAAGTTGCTACTACGTTTTTCGGGATACATCAGGAATGATTTTTTGTTTGGCAATAAAATATGTTCTTATTTTAAACTAGCCAGTTTTTTCTGAATTTGAGTAATTTCAATCTCTACTGTCTCAAGTGGATCGTCAACTTGATTTCGCTTAATTGAAAACATTTTTGGTTTTTCAAAATCCTTTGTACAATCAGGACATGCATATACCAAAACTCTGTGTTCATTTGGTGCCTTTGGGTTTGATAATCTTGGATAATACACCAACCTGGCACCACAATCGACACAATATCGATTAGCCCTTTTAGTTCTGGCCAATGTAATCCTCCTGCATTACTACTGATATGCGATCATCTATTAGATCTATCCTGTCTAATTCAATAAACCAAATAGTTTCAATCGATCAATGTTTCTAAACTCGAATTTAGAAATATAATTTATTTTGCCTTGTAATTCTTAATCAAATATGTTTCTAAACTCGAATTTAGAAATAATTAGAAGCGCCGCCCATCAGACTTGAACTGACGACCGTCCGATTAACAGTCGGATGCTCTACCACGCTGAGCTAGGGCGGCAACATGTTTGTACCTAGGGAAAAGTGATTTAATCCTTGCTACGATTCCATTTAGACTGGATGTCTAACCATCTTCGTTGAATCTTGCAAAAAAATCTTTGATGTCTTTTGAGTGGTTTTCCACTAATTCGATAATTTCCAGATGTTCCTCACCTGTGGGTTCTCTTTTGTGAACAATCTGAAAAGCACTCAATGCAGAACCTACCATCTCTCCTACAAAAAATCCACACAAAAAATCACCCACGCTTTTACAATTCCAAACTTGACCTACTCTTGGGGATGCTCCTGCAGACTTGTATAATTCCAAGGTATCTTGTATTAGCTTTGTAGTTTGCTCTTTGAATTCAGAGTCTAAGGTCATCGAGAATACAAAAATCTATGTGATTATTTTTCTATTCCTTTTTTCTTCTCATAGATGTAAATACCATCTAGGAAAACTCTGTGATCTTTGTTTTTTACTTTGGTTTTTAACTCAATATTGGCTGCAGTCTGGGTCACGTCTGTCCATACCTCTCCTGTTAAAACCACATCTTCTCCTTTTGGAATCACTTTGGTGTTTCCAACAATGTGTGTTTTTCTTGGAGCTCTTTCCCCTTGAAAGTTTTCAATTAAAATTGTCTTGCCATCAACTTTGACAGTAATTGGAAAGTGTGCATACACTACTTTCATTTTAATTGTATATCCTTCAGTTAGTCCCTCGCAGATGTTTCTAATCAAAGAACGTGCAGTGTGGAGAATGGAGTAATCTCTTTTTCTTTTACCTAGTGCCTTTAGAGTTACTTTGCCATCTGCAACTTCTATGTTAACTGGAATTTTTCTAAAACTCTTGAATGTTTTTCCAAGAGGTCCTTGAAATCCAATCATATGTTTGTCGACTGTGACGTTAATTCCTTCTGGAATTTCTATTGTTTCTTGAAATTGTCTAGTAGACATATCCTATCAAAAATCCTCCAATTCCTTTAGATACGGCATCATGATGTGACATTACTCCTTGATTTGTAGTTACAAGCAACATTCCTCTGTTGTATGCAGGCAAGTATTGTTGTTCCCAACTATTGTATTCATCTTGTTTAACTTTGAATCGTGGTGAAATTGCCCCACATTTGGTAATCTTTGCAAGTAATTTTATTTTGAATTTGCCTCCTCTTTTATCATCAATATGCTCAAACTCTCCGACGTATCCTTCTTTTTGAAGTGTTTTTAGAACCTCTATCCCTAATTTTGAAGTTGGAAGAATAATGCATTCATTGTTTCTTCTGGTCTCATTATTGTAAATTGTTCCAAATAGGTTTGCTAAAATGTTTGTTGCTGGCATTTTTATCACTGGTTTTTCCTAAATCCTAAAGATACTGCTACTTCTCTGAAACATCGTCTGCATAACATTAAATCATATTTTTGAATTACTGCAGTATAATCTCCACACCTTTTACACCATCTTGAACCACGTCCAAAATCATGTTTTTTTCTTCCCGTGAATTCATATGTTCTATCTTTTGCCATTATACTACGGTCACTCCAAACTCTTTGATTAGATAATCTTTTGCTTCTTCGGCTTTGATTACATGATGTTTTCCAACACTTGCTTTGTGTTTGCTTCTTTTCCGGATTCCATAACCTGGTCTTGTTAGCGTTACAGAAATGCCTAAACCTAATATTCCAATTTTTGGATCGTATTTTACTCCGGGAATATCTATGTGTTCATTTATTCCAAATGAATAATTTCCAAAACTATCAAATGATTTTCCTTTAACTTGATTGCCTTTGGCCTCCAAAAGACGTTTTAGTAATTCTTTTGCATCTTCTCCTCTTATCGTAACTGCAACTCCGATGGGTTCGCCTTTTCTTATTCCCCAGTCTCTTTGGGTTTCTTTTGCTTCTCTTGATGTGGGGGTTTTACCTGAAATTTGCTCAAGCGCTGTTTTTGCAACCTGAATTACATCTCCTGACCTTCCTAATCCCATGTTTAGAACCACCTTCTCAAGGGAAATTTTTCGCATTGGGTTTTCTGTTGTTTGAGACATGGTATCACTTTATTTGAATAACTGGTTCCTCTTTCCCGATTACGATTACGACGTCTGCTGGAATTTCGATCTTTCTTTCTTCTAGATCTAGTAAAATTCTCCTTGGGAGGATAAATGACCCTTCTTCGATTGTTTCGATTTTACCAATTTGTCCTGCATTGACTCCACGTGTAACTAGTACATGTGAATCTTTTTCTAACTTTAGCACTTCAAGTATTTTTTGTTCAGGAATTTGAATCAAACAACTGTCGCCTACGTTTACCTTGGTATCTGAAATCATAGAACGTCCGTCGTGGAAACCTATCTGTATTTTTCCATCTTTAATTGTAGTTTTACTAATCACTCTGACAATTTTTTTAGTTTTTTCAGATTCGTTAATTTTTACGGGTTTCAAAATTTTTCCATCAGTTGGAACTAATCTGTATATGTCTGAAACATCTTGTAGTTCTACAACATCCATCAATCCAATTCCGTTATGGAGGGATTTTCTGACGACTCCGTCAATTTTTACTCTACCGCCATAGATTGCAGTCTTTGCCTCTCTAAGTGAGGTTACAATCTTTATTGTGTCTCTAAGAAATACTGCAGTGGGAATAGCAGATTCTTTTCTGTGTGGGCCAGGTTTTACTGTAACTACAAAACGCTTGCTTTTTCTATCAATTCCCCAAAATTGAGGTGCCATTTGTCTTTTGAGTTTCTTACTGCCTGCAATGCTTACCATTATTCTTTAGCCTCCTTTTCTTGTGATTTTTCTACTTTTGTTTCTTTAGTTGTGGTCTCTTTTGGTTTTTCTTCATTTTTAGTTGGTGTGTCTTTTGGCTTTGAGGATGGCTTTTTGCCCTCTAGTTTTGCCATTCGCCATTTATCATCTGAATTAAGACCGGTAACTATGACGTTAGATGAATGAATGTACACATCAAACTTGTCTCCTTTTGTTTTTTCTTTTTTTACTCCTTCAATTGCAATACTGCTTTCCTGAACAGACACTTTTGATATTTTTCCATCGACTCCTTTGAATTCTCCTCTTACAATTTTTACAGTATCTCCTTCAACAACTCTTACACTGTTTTTAGAAAATTTCTTTTTGAGGTCTTTTGATAATGGGCTTGATACTTGTTTGCTTTTAGTTACATGAGATGCACGATAAATCATTTGATTTCTCATTTTAGTTGGTTTCATTTTATACCACCATTGATGCCAAGTTAGCTACTCTTGGCCATTTCTCTGAAGCTTCTGCTGCTACTGGTCCTTTGATGTCTGTTCCTTTCACTTCCCCCTCGGGAGTGATTAGTACTGCTGCATTATCTTCAAAACAAACTCTTACACCGTTTAATCTTCGAACTGCATATTTTTGTCGGATAATTACTGCTCCGTATACTTGCTTTCTTAACTCTGCTGGGCCTTTCTTTACAACAACATTACAAAAGTCACCAACCCCACCTGCTGGAAGCCTTGAGACTCTAGTCTTGTACTTTGTTACATTGATTACCTCTAAAATTTTAGCACCAGTGTTGTCTGCACAAACTATGTTTGCACCGACTGGAATTGATCTTGTCACATATGGTCGGAATTCTGCTACCCCTTTACCTGCTTGTTTTGCCATTATTCTTTAACCTCCACAACTACATATGATACTGATTTTGCAATAGGTCTGCATTCTGCAGTTAACACGTGGTCTCCTAACTTTACCTCCATACATCCTGGAACATGTGCATGAATAGTGTTGGTGCTTCTTGCATATCTTTTGAATTTACTAAAATACACTGGTGACTCTTTTTGGAGCGTCACAGTCTGTCTGGCCTTATCTCCGGTAATTTTACCGTCAAATAACTTTCCACGAATAGATAATCTTCCATGAAATGGGCAATGAATATCTTGGCATTCTTTTGCAGGTGCCTTTACATCTAGTCCTATATTTTGAGTCATGCTTTTCCTCCTAATCTGTCAAAAGGCCTCTTTTCAATTTTACCGCCATCAATTGTAATATCCTTGTTTTGCAAGGAAAACTTCCATTGGTTGTCAGCTTTTGGAATTAATTTTGTTCCTTTTCTGGTATTTAATGTAAACATTGATTTTGTTTCGTTGGTTATTGTTCCATTTAATCCTATGAATTGAGGATTAGATGAATGGATAACTTGGGTCTCTAGACCAATAAACTCGTGCTGATAAATATTATCTTCTGTGATCATTTCTTTCTCATCTCATTTAATTGTGTAAGCATTCTTGCAATGTCGTGTCGTAGTGCTTTGATCTTTCCGCTTTCTTTTCTAAGAGTTCCCTTTGAACCATCAACTCTTAATTTTGCAAGCTCACTTCTAGTTTCTTGAATTTTACTTTTTAGATCTTTTTCATTAAGAGCTCTTACTGTTTTCATACTGATTCTTGTCATTACTTAAACTCCTCCTCTACTTCTTCAAGAGTTTCTAGCTCTTTCATTTTTTCTTCTTCTAGTGCAATTCTTTCTGTTTCTGATTTTGCAGTATCTTTCTTACCTTCTACTTTGACTACTTCGACTTTAACATCTTCAATGGCAACTTCTTCTACTTTGATTTTTGTTTCCTCGGATTTTTCCTTCTTTGGTTTTTCTTTTTCTTTCTGTACTTTCTTTAATTCAAATTCTGGGACAAACTTTTCTTTTCTCGCAATTCTGATTCTGATCCCAATTAATCCCATGGCAGTACCAACATGTGCAATATCTTCTGCTACAATCACTTCGGCATGGTGGCCGGCTCTTGGCAAAACTCCTGCAGTATGTTTTTCAAATGCTGAACGGTCTCCACGAAGTTTTCCTGAAATTGTAATTTGAACTCCCATTGCGCCACCTTCCATTATTTGCTTTAGAGTCCACATTGTTGCTCTTCTAAAGGCAGTACCACGCTCAAGATGTGCTGCCATTCTGTTGCACATTACGCTTGGTGATAATTCTGGTTTTTCAATTTCGTTTACCGAAATTTGTGGGTTCTTTAATCCAAAGTCTGTGGCTAATTTCTCCGTTAGTTCTCTTATTCCTGAACCTTTTCTTCCAATAACAATTCCTGGTCTTGTGACGTGAAGTGCAACTCTAGTACCTGTTGGTGTTTTTGAAATTTCGGCATGAGAAAATCCTGCATCTTTGATTGCATCTCTAAGATAGTCTTTAAGGAGCATCATGTTATAGTTGTCTTTGATTACATTTTTGACTGATGACATTTTAAACCTCTTGAGCCACCAACTCTACATGTGTTAGCACGTTGTTCTTTGGAGTTGCTCTTCCCATTGCACGTGGTGTGAATCTTTTTACTAAAACTCCTTTGTGTACTGTTGCGTTTATGATTTTTAATCTATCTAAATCCATTCCTTTGTATTCTGCATTGGACTCTAAATTATCTAAAACTTTGATAAACTCTTTAGCTGATTTTTGTGGATATCGTCCTGACATCATACCAGGATCTGACCTATGTCCAACTTGGTTTTTGTATCGTCCAAAAGCTACTGCTCGTTCTTTATTGATAACTGCTTGCAAATAATCCCGTGCTTTTTCAATAGAGAGACCCTTGATTGCTACTGCAATTTCTCTTGCATGCTTGTGAGAAATATCTTTCTCTCTTAGGGAAGAACGGACATGCCTTGTAGTATCATAATTTTGGAATGCGTAATCGAACCTTCCCATAATAATCACTTCAATGGCACGTAGAGACTGGATCTTGATGCACCTACACCTGGTGCACCGTGGTTTACTCTCTTGTTGGTAATTACATATTCTCCAAGATAATGTCCTACCATTTCCGTTTTGATTGCTACTGGGACAAATTCTTTTCCTGAAAAAACATTTACTGTAACTCCTACCATGTATGGAAGGACAATCAAATCTCTAAGGTGAGTTTTGATTGGTGTTTTTAATTTACCTGCTTTTGCAGCTTTAATCTCTTCAATTAATTTTCTTTTTCCATCAGTAATTCCTCTAGTAAGGGATCTTCTTTGTCTGGAATTAAACAATTGGAATAATTTTTCCAATGACGTATTGTCTAGTTCTTCTTTTGAAAGCCCTCTGTAATTGAATTCTTTAACCATTTCTTTTCTCCTGTGTTAGTGGCTTTGAGGTTTTATGGTCCATATTATAGCATTCCTATCTTTGTTGCCAGGTCTCTGGCTTTTTCAGTTGTTTCAAATTGAACAAAGGCCTTTTTGCCATAGATTGTTCTTGCAGTGTTTACGTTGGTTGCTTTTTGATTGTAAAGTGTGTTGACAGCTTCGATGATCTCTGGTTTACTTGCTTCTCTGTTTACTATAAAACAAATTTTGCTTTCATTTTCAACCATGGCAAATGTTTTTTCTGTAATGTATGGCTTCAAAATAATTTTACTTGCCTGATCTACGTTCATTTTGTCTTCTCCATCAAGTTAAGGTGCGTTGATTTTATTTTGCCAATTTCTTCAATTGCTGCTTTTGAATACACTGTTAATCTAATGGGGTCTGATCCAGGGGATAAATCTAACACACTCAGATCTTTTACTGATCTTGTCTCTACTCCTGGAATTGAACCGCATGCTTTTCGAATATTCTCAGAATCCTTCGTTACAAATAATACACTCTTTCCAACTTTTTTGGTTCTTCCTCTGAGAGATGATTGGCCACTTCTTGGTTTTCTTGTTTGTAGTCTTTCTACATCTTTTGAGAGTTTTAGAGAGTCTAGGACTTTAACCAATTCACTTGCCTTAGTAATTGACTCTACGTCGTTTGATACTATTATTGGAAATGATTCGATTTCTTCTACTTTGTGGCCTCTTGATAATACTTTGTCCTTTGATGCAGTAGCTGCAATTGCAGAACACAATGCCAATTTGTTTTCTTTTTTGTTTAATTTTTTGTAAATTACCTTGTTTACATTGGGTGGGTGAGCTTGTCTTCCGCCCCTGATGGATGCAACTTCTCCTGCTTGGCCCTGTCGTCCGCCACCACCTCCACGCATTCTCGCAATACGGGCGATGCCTTGTCCTGTTGGAGGGTCATTTGAATCTGCTACCACGTCCATTCCGGCAGTTGGGTGTCTTCCTTGTCTTTGGAATTTATGTGAATTAAGATTAGTCCATGCTTTGTGGATTAACTCTCTTCTAAATGGAGTAGAAAACACTAGAGGCAATTCAATTTCCCCTTCTTTGTCTCCGTTAATGTTTAATGATGTTGTTTTAGTCATACTACTATCTCCAAAATATTTGGCTGTTTTACTTTCGTTGGGGCATTTCTAATTTGACTTCTTAGTTTAATGAGCCTCCTATATGTTCCTGGAACTGAACCCTTGAGAATGATATAGTCTCCTTTTACAAGTCCAAAGTGCTTGTACCCTCCTTCAGGGTTAATTTTTAATTCATTATTGTTTGTGTTACCCATAATCATAATTCTTTTGTCGTATTCGACTCTTTGATGAAATCCCATCTGTCCTGCTCTTGGAACTGTGTACATGACATATTGTGGGGAGATTGGACCGAGTGAACCCAACTCTCTTACTGTCTTTCTTGATTTGCGTTGTTTTTTCTTTGCGCCCCATCTCTGAATAACACCTTGCCATCCCTTACCTTTTGTAATGGCAGCTACATCAACAGTAGAGCCTAATTCAAAAATCTGATCAATTTTAATTTCTTTACCTAATAATTCCTTAACATGTGCAAACTGTTTTTCAATATCTCCGCCACGAACTGATGCCTCAAAGACATATGGCTTTTTTTGTTCAAGCCCTGCTGCTCTTGGGGATACTGCAACAATTGCAAAAATCTCTTTAATTTTTTTAAGATGTTTTTCAGCTTCTTCTAGAGCGCCTTCTTTACATTTTATTGTGATTTCTTTTGCAATGTTTTTTGGAATGTCCTTTGCATAGACATCAAACTCCGCATGTGCTCCATCTACATTTTTAGAATACCCTCGAATTCCCAAAACTGTCACTGGTGGAGTTACTAAAACGGTTCCAAGACTAACTAGTTGTTTTCCTGCGTTTGGAGTTTTGTCTCGATCATCAATGCTGACAATTTGAACACAACCTGCTTTGAAACCACAATGAGCCAAGATCTTTGGCTCCTCTGAATCAATTTCAGGCCAAGCACGAATTCTTGCCTCCATGCTTTTTGCACGTCCTCTAGGTGAGTATGCGAGACTTCCTCTTCTTGGTTGACTGTGTTTTCTAGCTCCCATGGATAAAACGAAATCGACGGTATCCGACTAATAAACCATGTGAGAATGTCGTTAACCAATCAAAAATAACTGGTTAACGATAGTTTTTCAGGATTAGGGTGATAATGTTTCATTGATTAAATTCCAAATGGTTATTCCACCAATAATTACTCCAATTACTCCCATTCCAATAGCTAATATCAAAAAATTCTTTTTTTCTGGCATTTTATCCTGTGCTGTAAGAATTAATGATAGACAATGTACCAAGCAAAGCTTCTTCTAGTCTTACAGTCTCAGTTGCCTGGTTTGGGAAAAAATTCAGAGTCTTTGAGTTTTGAAGATTGCTCATTTTACCGCCAATAATTTGGTGCACTCCTTGTTCAGGTGATCCAAACACCACCAAAACTGGTTTTCCTGAATTTGTGTATCCTGTAACTTGCTCTTTTGTAGCTGTTTTTCCTTTTCTTGATGTAACTATGGTAAGTCCCTTCCATTCTTTGATTAGTGAGAAAAGATTTGATCTTTCTTTTAACATGTATCCCCAATAAACGGGTGCTTTGTAGCTTACAGTGATGCCTTCTCTTACATCTCCTTTCTTTATTTTTTTGCATCTGCAGGTGTGATGTGACTGGGAATTTTTAGCGGATGCAAAACCCCTGCAAATTTCAAATCATTCATCTTTGGAAATAGTCTCTTTCGTAAGAATTGAGGGGTCTCCAGGTATTTTAAAATCAGTAACATCAAGTTTCTGTCTTCTTTGTTATTTCCATCCTGGTAGATGTAGATTGTATTTACTCGAAATATTGCGCAGGCCCTTGCAATCTCTGAGATTTTTCTTGTCTTGTCCACTTTTTTGGTTTCATCAGAAAGTGACGAATCAGGAATGGCAATAGATAGATTCAATGTAATTTTTATTTAATTTTAGATTAATTATTTATCTCCGTGCGGAAATTTTTCTTTTGCAATTTTTGCTAGATTATTGATTTGGTCTTCTGAAATTATTTCATACGCTTCAGTGTCTGTTTTTATTTGCGCCATCCTAATGTGGCTTGTTCCTTCCTTGTCTTCACTTGAAAGATAAATTGCTGCTACTGCTAATGCTGCTGCATCATCAAGTGATAGATTTTCATTGTATGTTTTTTCTAAAAAGTCTGTTACTTGATCAGAACCAGAACCTATCGCTATTGCGTCATATGAGATGTATGTTCCACTGGGGTCTGTAAGGTACAGTTGAGGTGTTTTGTTTACCACTCCACCTAAAATCAAAGAGACTCCAAATGGTCTTACCCCTGCGTATTGAGTATATTGTTGAGATTGGTCTGCCAAGTGCTTTGCAATTGTTTCAACCTCGACTGGTTCATCATAAATCAGTTTATTGCTTTGAGAGAAGAATCTGGCATTGTCTACCTGGCTTCTGGCATCAGGAATGTAGCCTGCTGCTGCGACTCCTACATGGTCATCAATTTGAAATATTTTCTGAGCTTGATCTGAAATTTGTAACTTTCGTGGTTTTTCTTCTACTGCTATAACGATTCCGTCCTTGCTTTTTACGCCTACGGCAATTGTTCCTCTTCTTACTGTCTCAATGGCATATTCTACCTGGTATAGTCTACCGTCCGGTGAGAATACGGTAATTGCTCTGTCGTAACCTTGTTGTGCAGGAAGCATTTCGATTTCAATACTTTGGAAGATTAATTTAAGTCTAGCCTATCTGTTTTGGCGTGAGATTTGAGATTGAGTTTTCTGGCCATGAAAATATCAGATCAAACCATAAAAAAACAATTGAAATTACAAAAGATTCTGAACTAACTTTGCGAGGGGACTGTATTATTGGAGTCAATGCAAACTACAGCTGTTCAGATCTACCGGAGAATCTAAAAGCAAAACTACAAGATCCCACCTCTGAGGTTCAATTCTCAATCAAAGTCCAAGAACACGAATTTGTTGTAAAAGGGAAGGGTCATGAGGATCTGATATTGACTCATCCTGAAGACATTGTAATTAGAAAAAGTGATTTTGTGTGTCCAAGAACACTTGCAGTAAAATGTGACAAGGCCTCAGATCTTTTACCAAGAGAGATGGTAATACTATTACAGAATCCAAAAACTAAAGGAACTTTTACAATTATTGTGGAATAATAATTACACAAAACAATTATGACTTTGCAAACTGTTTATTCCATTTTTCAGACCAAGTTGCAATCAAGTAAATTGAAAATATTGTAAACCCTAAACCCAGTACGATATTTGATACCACCAAAATTAGATCATTTCCTTGTAAGTCATTAGAAAAATTCTCCAGTCTATCAAGACTGTCGTCTTCAAAGACTGCACTCAAAATAAAACCTGCAATAATTCCACCAATGATTAACTGAGGTAGATAAACAAACAAAAGATATCTTCTCAGTTTCTTTATCCGATAAAATGCCCACAAATCCAAAATTGGGACAAATACAACGAATAGAATTTGCCACAATATGCTTACTGGTCCCTTTGCTGGCATGACTGTAAACAAAATTTTGAGTTAATTACTCTATGGACTCAATTACTTGAGTTTTCAATTTGATCGAAAGTTTTGTTTTGTAAAGTGAGAGGAATTTATAGGAACTAAAAGTAATGTCTGCATGGGTCGTAAAACTAACATCTTTATTCTCATCCCATTGGCTGCCTTTGCTGCATTAATCTTGGGTGCAGGAATGTACATGACCATATGCAAGAATTCTAATTTTGACTTTTTTGGCTGCTGAGGTGTTATCAAATATTCTTTGTTTTAGTTAAATCTGGTTTAGCAAGAATTTCTTAAACTATCAAGTTTTGATAAATTTGTGCAAAAACCTCAAATTGAACTCCCCGTTTCAAAAAAGCCAACTGATGTAGAATTAAAAAAACTACGAGAATATTTCAAAGAGATGCCTATTGAGGAAATTCTTTCGGGGCTTAAATTTGCAAAAAACAGGTGGTCTGCAAAGGACTCTGGAACTCTAAAGGTTGGACGAAAAAGCATCATCCAAAAGGAGGTTCATTCAGTTACAACAGAACAAGCCCAATGGAGGCTAAAAAACTGGAAGATGATGATTGCAAACTATAGGAGACGGGGTTACAGCTATCCTACGATATCTAGGATCAAAAAAATTCTGATACAAAAAAGCAAAAAGAAAAAGTAAAATTAAATTTCTTAGATTAAAGTGCCTGCAGTTCTTCGCTGAACAATCTCATGTTTTAGATTGTCTGGGACCTCTGGGATTGATACTTTGGTTTGCCCTTCAATTACTGAATGTGCCTCTTCTAGTATTGCCATTGTATCTGCATTATCTGTTGTTCCGGCATCCATGATTCCTGCATCATTTACTGCAGAACCACTGAGGACATCGCCAAGGATTGATGATAGGTCATTCATTGATGCGTTAGCTTCCGGCATTATTCCACTTAGTGAAGAGCTTAATCCCTTGATTAGAGACATTGCCGGACTCAAAGTGACAACAACATCTCCTAATTCTGATACAGTGCTGAGTCTTAACTGGACCTGCTCCATTGATAATTTAGCACCACTTACCATGTTTTTCATCTTTCTTACCTGGGCAAGCTCGTTTGCATATGCCTTTGCATATCCATTATTGTGCGTCTTTTGCGCATTTACTATTTTTTCAAAAATAGAATCATGTTTTCTTTGGAGTTTGATATTTATTCCTTCTAATTTTGATATTTGTGACTGTAATTTTCTCTGAGCAAACTCGATTTTGTTCTTTAGTGGCTCATCTGGACGTACCTTGCCCATTACTTTTTGAGATAAACTTTCTCCAGATCCTTTATTCCATGAGTTACTTATCAAACCTTAATTGCTCCGAGGATTCTTTGAAAATTTTGTTTTAAACTAGTTTGTAACTGCAGTCCTTGTACCCTTGGTTACAATACACTCTGGTTACAATTCATCCAAAGGTAAATGTGTATATCTCAAAGCCTTGGCCTTTGATTTTAACCTCTAGTTCATGAGTGGCAGAATTTTCACTAGTAATGATGTTGTACAGGTCCGGCTCTGTAACAATAATTGTATTTCCTGAGATAAGATCAGACCCTGCATGAGCCTCATCTACAGGAACCCCGTCAAGGAAGATCTCCAAGTTTGCTTGATTTG
>JARRMG010000006.1:10177-19768 GCA_037386265.1 Nitrosopumilaceae archaeon | reverse complement strand
AAGAAGAAAAATAACTGAAAACCCTCCTGACATTTTGATAACCACACCTGAAACATTGGTGATTTTACTTACTCAAATTAAGATGCTAAATGCTCTATCTGATCTTGAATGGATCATTATAGATGAGGTACATGAACTACTTGGAAGTGAGAGAGGCTCACAACTTTCTTTAAGTGTAGAGAGACTTCAATTAAATTCTCAATTCCCTCTTACAAAAATTGGATTATCTGCAACTGTAGGAAACTTTGAAGAAGCAGGAAAATTTGTAGTTGGAACCAAAAGAAAATGTGAGATAATTAGAGACTCATCGGTAAGAGAATATGATGTAGAAGTAAAATATGTTGAAGGGACAATTTCAGATGTTGCCGAAAAAATTATTGAATATGTTATAGATTTAGATTTGAATTCACCCATTTTGCTTTTTACAAATACACGAGGAGAGGCGGAATTTATGGCATCAATTTTAAAAGAAAAATCTTCCATAAACATTGAGCTTCACCATGGATCATTATCAAAAGAAGTTAGAGAAGATACAGAAACTTCTCTTAGAGAAGGAAAAAGAGGAATTGTTGTTTGTACTTCCTCTCTAGAATTGGGGCTTGACATTGGGTCAGTGGAATTGGTAATTCATTATGGTTCTCCAAGACAAGTTTCTAAATTGGTTCAAAGAATTGGAAGGAGTAGACACAATAGAAATGCTTCAGCTAAAGGCTTGATTATAACAAATACCTCTGATGATGAATTTGAAGCTAAAGCAATTCTAGAGAGAATTAAAGAAGGTTCCATCGAACCTCAAAAAATACATGAAGGGTCTCTTGATGTTCTTGCACATCATCTTGTTGGTTTGACTATGCAACTAGGTGAAATTTCTGTTGATACAGCATTTAAAACATTGACTCAGGCATATCCATTTAGAAATTTAACATTAGAGGATTTTGTTAGTGTCCTAGATTTACTTGATTCTAATTATCTAATATTTTTTGATAGAACAAAAATGAATTTTAGGAAAAAGGGAGGTGCTTTCAAATATTATTTTGAAAATCTTTCTACCATCCCTGACATTCTTAAATTCAAAGTTTTTGATAGTGTAGGCAAAAAAATCATTGGTTCACTTGATCAGAGATTTGTAGGTGATTTTGGAGATTCAGGAAATATTTTTGTTCTAAAGGGTTCACAATGGAGAATTCTTAATGTTGATGAAAAATCCTTCACTGTAAATGTTGAACCCTTTAGAGGTGGAGGGATAACTGTACCTTATTGGGAAGGAGAAAGTATTCCTATAGACTTCAGGACTGCAAACATGGTGGGACAATTCAGGACTAGAGTAAAAAGTGGATCCCTCAAATTAATAAATCACACAATTGAAAAATTATCTTTTAACGACATTCCAAATGAAAATACATTACTAGTTGAATCATCAAGATCTCAAGGATCTATAGTAATACATTCATGCTTTGGAACAAAAATAAATTCAACACTTGCCACCATTCTCTCTTCAATGTTATCTTCCATTCTAGGGTTTCTAGTTGACTCTCGTTCTGATGGATATAGAATTGTTTTATCATCAAGATCTAGAATATCTTCTTAAAAATACTGAAAAAATTCTACAAAAAATTAAAGAAAATGAGATTTTATTAAAATGGATAGAAGTTGATCAATTCTCCAAACTTGCCGAACCTATTCTAGATCACACAGCGAAATATTATTCATCCCCTATCAACCTAGACAAAGGCATTCTTGATCTTGTGAAAGCAAGACTTGCCAAAACAAAACATCGTTTAGTCTGTGCAAGATGTGGAAAATGGGAACGTGTAACTGAAACTAACGAAGTGAATTCTCTGATTTGTCCTTACTGCAAATCAAGACAAATCACTGCAACTTTCTATTCTGACTATGATCTTCCAAAAATAATTAGAAAGAAACAAGATGGAAAAAAACTATCTTCAGGTGAAAAAAAGAAGTTTGATCGTGCCTGGAAAATAGCTTCTTTGATTGAAAATTTTGGAAAATTGGCCATTACTGTTCTATCTGGATATGGTATTGGAGCAGATACCGCAGCCCGTATTTTACGAAATATGGTTGATGAAGAAATAATTTTCAAACAGATCTATGAAGCTGAAAGACAATACGTAGTGACTCGAGGATTTTGGGATTCTTAATTTTTCTTGTTAATTTTAGAAAATGCCGTCAAAAATAATTCAATTCTACCTTCTAACCCAGACCTAGCATTAAGTCCAGTTATTGAAATAATCTCACCGATTTCACATTTTTCAATTAATCTAGCTTGATTTCTCCATCCTTTAACCCAAATTTGACCTGTATCATCTTCAACGAACATTTCAGATAATGCTATGGATTCCCCAGATTTTGTTTGAACCTCTCTTCTTTCTGGAACTTTCAAAACTATTGCTTCTATACAATAATTTCCATCAACTTTCACATCATTTATTTTTGTTCTAACCTTAGATAATGAAGGAATTTTTTCATCATTATCAAGTTTTCTTACAAATGAATTATCATCCAGCGTAACAGAATTACCGTAAGCTTTTGAAGGCATTAATTCTATAACATCCCCTTCATTGAAAACATTTGTTGAATTTGAAAAATCATTAATGTTGAATAATTTTTTATCTTTATCTACGCCTATTATCATTTTATTCCCACTCTCATTGGTGGACATTGAAAGAATTCTTGCAATGATTGGTTCAGCTTCTTTTCCTCCTTCAATCTCAATTATGGTTGATTCATTACCATGAATTTCAATTCCTTGATTTCCAGATCTAACTTTAACTCCTAACAATCTCACTTTAGCATCTTGAGATATCATATTTGGGATAACAGATTCATCTTGACCCCATAAAACAACTTTCATAGAACTTCCCTCTTTTCCTTTTATTCTCATTCTTAGAGCCTTCCCAGGCTGTCCACGCGAATTTGTAAATTCCATGCCTGTTATCATACCATCTACAATTCCTGAAACTACCAAATCTTTTTGTCCTTCTTGTAATTCACTAACATCTTTTGTTATGTTGTCTATCTTTGGTATGTCACTGTCATTTTCTGCCGTTTGTAAATTAGACCCAGAACCAATGTTGATGGTAGGTTCCCCGTTAAGATCTGATTTTACATATGCTTTGATAATTTTTATTAAATCTCCTGGCTTGATATTTTCAATTCCTGGTAAATTTGCCTTTTCATCCCAGAGTTTTACACTAGCTGTAGAGTTGTTATCGTATACTGTCATGTTTCTTAGAAAGAATGAGGAACCATCTTTTCTAGAAAATTGCTTGGCGGGTGACATATTAAGAACTCTAGTTTCCAAGGAAATTTCTTTGTCCCACGCATAAAGGTCCTTTAATCCCATCTCAACTTTTAGAGGCTCTGAAAGAGATATTCCAAAATCTGATGCAATTAAGAAAACAGCTCCTTGGTCAGTAAGATACCCTGCACCGATCTTATCCTTTTTTTGTTTAATCTTTTCATCAATTTCTGAACGATTTAATTCTGGCTTTTGCTCAAGAAGTTTTTCAACAAGAGTTTCAAATTCAGACAATTCAATGATTGTAAACAAGGTCTATTAATAAAAATTTCATTAACTAAATTAGTAAGAAGATCGCAAATTGGTCATGTCCTGCATTACAATAAATAAATTATCAAAAAATTATGGATCTGTTAAAGCTGTAGATAACATAACCATGTCGGTGAAAAGTGGGCAAGTATTTGGTTTTTTAGGACCAAATGGGGCAGGAAAATCTACAACAATTAAACTTCTTACTACTTTAATCCAACCCTCGGGCGGATCTTTGAGCATTTTAGGAATAGATGCTTTAAAGAATCCACTTAAAGTTCGCCATAAAATTGGAGTGGTTCTGCAACAACCAAGTTATGAACCCACTTTGACTGTAGAAAAATCACTTGAAAAATATGGAATGATGTGGAATGTTCCCAAAAACGAGCGTAAATCTAGGGTGGAACAACTCCTTGAGGACTTTGATTTAGTTGATATTCGTAAAAAACGAAATGAGGATTTATCTATCGGACAAAGAAGAAGAGTCCAAGTTGCAAGAGAATTCATGCATGACATGGATCTTTTATTTTTAGATGAACCAACTGTTGGATTAGATCCCAGTGCACGTAGAAAGCTCCTTGACTACCTAAGAACCAAGGTCAATTCAGGACTAACAATATTCTTTACAACCCACATCTTAACTGAGGCAGAATACTTGTGTGATGAAATTGCTATTATTGACAAGGGTAGAATTCTGGCAATTGATTCCCCTAATGCATTAAAAAATAGATTCGGTAAAGATAAGACAATAAAAATTCATTTACTAAAAAATTATCCTGAAATTACAAAACTTCTTTCAGGAATTCAAGATAGCAAAATAGATTTTCACACTGGAACAAGCATCATAATCCACTCTGAACAATCAGAAATAGTCTTAATGAAAATTTTAAAAATTTTAAATGATAATTCAATTGAAATAGATGATCTTTCAGCAGTACCAACAAATCTTGAAGAAATTTTCTTAAAAATGGTAGAGGAAAATGTATCCAATAATTAGACTTGTTAATAGAAATTTAACAATTTCTATTAATCCAGCATTTCTATTATGGCAAATAATTTTTCCAATAATTTACATATTCATTGCAGGCTTTGCTTATACTTCATTAATTCGGGAAGTACCATTTGGTTCTAAGGAATTGGCATATCCTGCCTTTTTGGCATCTGGAATGATTGGGTTTAATATTATGAATAGCACTCTTGTTTCGGGTATTATAATTTGGAATGACAGAAAATATGGAATGTTTGAACAAATTATGTCTGGACCATTTACAAGAGCAAATTATATTCTAAGTAACATTTGTACAATAGGAATTATTGGTTTGGTGAGTGCATCTCTAATTGCACTTATTGGCTATCCCGTATTCTTTGATTCTATTGATTTTTCCATAGTAACTGTACCGCTGATAGTATTTGCTGCAATTACTGGTTCAGTTTTGTTTGGCTCATTAGCATCAATTATTGCAACTAAATTAAAGTCAAGTGAAGGATTCAATGTAATTCTAAATACTGCATTTCTTTTCTTTGCTTTTGTTAGTACAGCATTTTATCCTGCAGAAGGAGCACCAGATCCTCTAAAAACAGCTTTTTACTTAAATCCACTCACTTATCTGGTTGATATTATTCGAGCAGGAATTTTTGGAAATATTTCAGAATTTGTATTAGTTGAAATGGGAATTCTTGCAATAATTGCTACTATATTATTCATAATTGCAACGAAACTTCTTACAAAATTAGATTTTTAATAAAATAAAAACAGTAGCCCGGCCCAGACTCGAACTGGGGTCAAGGGCTCCAAAGGCCCCTATGCTTGACCGCTACACTACCGGGCTCCTGATAAAGAAATTTGATGTTCAATTTACTTTAAAGTGTTATTCCATGGTTTTTCTGTTTGAAAATACAATAAGTTTTTCTTAGCGCACATCGTAGCTTCACCATAATGGCGGGAACAAAAATTGTAGTCTATGGATTAAGTACCGAGGGATATGCAATTGCCTGCCAAATGGCCATGAAGGGAGCCGATGTTTACATTATTGATGAATCAAACCCCTCCGCCATTTCACTGAAAGCTGAAATTGCAAAAATTTATCCAAATGTTACTTCTTTGAAGGAAGATGAGCCATTATTGGCCATGGAACCAATTGATGTTGCAATTTCCAAAGCTCAATACCTTTTCTTTACTCCCAGGGTTAGAAAAACTGGACAAGATATCAAAACAGAAGTTCATTCAAAATTCAAAGATGCTACTAGCTCATTGAAGAAAAACAGCTCTGTGGTGTATACTCTTCCAACCGGATTTGGTGGAAATAATGAAAATATTTCGTTACTAGAACATGTAACAGGTCTGGGGATAGGAAAACAGATTTCTTATTTTTATTATCCTTTAGAAGACTTAACTCAACAACCAAAAACAATAGGCTCTTTTAATGGAAAGGAAGATCAAAAGCTTGCAGAACTTCTAGCCACAGGAAAAAAAGAGAAAAAATTTGTTGCAATTTCCTCATCAGAACATTTTCACGCAATCAATGTTCTATCTAGATTTTCTAGTCTTTGTAGTATACTGGAAGTTTGCAAATATGCTCAAGACGATATAACGAAAAATGATCTATCTTCTGATGACTTTCAAGAAATTTTTCTTGATGATATGGTTACCGGCTTATATGATCTCAAATCATTAGGTTCCTCATTTGAGGGAGCAAATACCTTGATGTATCTAATAAATGGAAGTGTCAAAGGGATTGATGGATACATAAAAAGACTAATTGATGAAATTCGTGCTACTTTAAAGAAAAATGATCTTAAAGCTAGTAGAACAAAGATTGCTATCTCTTGGACACTTGATCAGCATGCAATGCGTGGAGATAAAATAGAAATGTTACAGAATCTAACCTCACGGTTACGTGATTATATTGGAGATGTAGAAGCCTATGAAGATCCTCATCTAGATCTATTTCATAGTGACAAAACAACAATTGTTGTTGCTTGTTCCAAATCCGATTTTGAAAATATAGAAAAAAACAAAAAAGATTCTAGCCTCATTATTGTAAAGGCTAATCCTTTATGTGAAACTATTCAATAAGAGTATAAATTAGCTTTATCAGTTACTGTGTTTGAAATGTCTAATGAAGATGATTCAATTCCTGTCAATGTTATTCCAGAAAATGAAACAATGAATGAAGGGATAGAAAATAATGATGAGACAATTTCTTTAGAACTTTTACAAAACTCTCTTAACGAAGAAAAACAAAAATCACAAGATTTAGAAAATAAATTAAAACATGCTATTGCAGATTATCAAAATTTAAGCAAAAAAACCCAATTAGATATTGAAAATGGAATAAATAACAAGATTTCCCAATTTATGTTAGACTTTCTTAACATTTATGATGATTTCAAGCGGGCAAAAGAAGCTTTTTCAAAAAACGACGAGAATACAAAAGGACTGGACTCTATAGTAAAAAACATGGATTCTCTACTTGCAAAATATAATGTGACTCCAATTGATGCACTGGGAGAAATTTTTGATCCAAATCTACATGAAGCAATCTCTATTGTCAGTGATCCTAAACTTGACGATAATACAATTGTAAAAGAAATCAGGAAGGGATATATTTCTCAAAATAGGATTATTAGACCATCATTAGTAGAAATTTCAAAAAAACAAGGAGAAATAAAAAATGGCTAAAGTAATAGGAATCGATTTAGGAACAAGTAATTCGGCCGCTGCCGTAATTATGGGTGGGAAGCCCACAATTATCCCTGCAGCCGAAGGCTCCACTGTAGGAGGAAAGGCATTTCCATCAGTAGTGGCTTTTTCAAAAGATGGAGATCTTCTTGTTGGTGAACCAGCTAGAAGACAGGCTGTAACTAATCCTGATAATACTATTGTTGCTGCAAAAAGAAAAATGGGAAGCGATCATGTTTTTAAGATGCAAGGAAAGGAATACAAACCTCAACAAATTTCCTCATTCATCCTTCAGAAAATCAAAAAAGATGCTGAAGCATTTGTTGGAGAACCAGTTGAAAAAGCAGTAATAACAGTACCTGCTTATTTTGATGATAATCAAAGACAAGCTACAAAAGATGCAGGTACTATTGCTGGTTTAGATGTTGTAAGAATAATTAACGAACCAACTGCTGCATCCTTAGCTTTTGGTTTAGACAAAGCCAAAGAAGACATGAAAATCCTTGTATTTGATTTTGGAGGAGGAACTTTAGACGTTACAATTATGGAAATGGGTGGTGGAGTTTTTGAAGTAATGAGTACTTCTGGAGATACTCAATTAGGTGGAACTGATATGGACAAATCCATTATCGATTATGTAGTTGATGAATTCAAAAAGAAAGAAGGATTAGATCTTTCCCAAGACAATACAGCAATGACAAGAATTAGAGAGGCAGCAGAAAAAGCAAAAATCGAACTATCTACAGTCATGGAAACTGACATCAACCTTCCGTTTATTGCTCAAGATCCCTCAGGAGCAAAAAATCTTGAATTAAGAATTACAAGAGCAAAATTAGATGAACTAATTGGACCTATTATTGAGAAATGTAAACCCTCAATAGAAAAATCCCTTGAAGATGCTAAATTATCCAAATCAGATATTAATAAAATAGTAATGGTAGGAGGACCTACTAGAATACCATTAGTAAAAAAATTTGTAAGTGAATTAATTGGAAAAGAAGTTGAATCAGGAGTTGATCCTATGGAGGCAGTTGCAATGGGTGCAGCAATTCAAGCTGGTATTATTGCAGGAGATGTAACCAGTGATATTGTATTATTGGATGTAACTCCATTAACCCTGGGAATCGAGACTATGGGAGGAGTTCGTGAACCTCTCATTGAGAGAAATACAACAATTCCAACATCAAAAAGTAAAGTTTTCACTACAGCTGCCGATAATCAAACTGCAGTAACAATACATGTAGTCCAAGGAGAAAGACCAATGGCAAATGACAACGTTTCTCTTGGAAGCTTTAATCTAACGGATTTACCTCCTGCACCAAGAGGCGTTCCACAAATAGAAGTAAAATTTGATATTGATGCAAATGGAATTATCAATGTAACAGCAAAGGATCTTGGAACTCAAAAGGAAGCAACTATTACAATTGAATCAACAACAAAATTATCTAAAGATGAAATAGAAAAACTCAAAGAAGATGCAGAGAAATTCTCTGAAGAGGATAAAAAGAAAAAAGAAAAAATTGATCTTAGAAATGAAGCTGAGAGTTTCATTTACACTACTGAAAAATTAGTTAACCACGATCTTAAAGACAAAATTTCTCAAGAGCAGGGAATCAAGGTAACTGATGCTGTAAAAGAAGTTAAAGAAGTATTAGATAAAGATACAGAAGAACTAAAACCAAAATTAGAGGCATTAAAAACAACTGTAAATGAGATCACCACCGAACTTTACAAAAATGCCACACCTCCTCCAGGTGCAGACCAAGGAGGGGGAGAGCAACAAGGTCAAGCAACCGGGGAACAACAGGAACAAACTACCAGTGAGCAGAAATCCGAATCCTCATCAACTGAAGAAACAAAAAATAATTAATTTTGAAAAATCGATCGTTTATACACCAATAATAACTAAAGAATAATTCATGACTGCAAAACGAGATTATTATGAAGTTTTAGGAGTTTCAAAGGATACCCCTATCAATGAAATAAAATCACAGTATAGGAAACTAGCTTTAAAATTCCATCCTGACAGAAATAAATCTGAAGAGGCAGCTGAACATTTTAAGGAAATTTCTGAGGCATATGCAGTTATTTCAGATCCTGAAAAAAGAAAAATTTACGATCAATATGGACATGCTGGAGTAGATGGAAAATACAGCAGAGATGATATTTTCCAAGGAGCCAGTGCGAATTTTAATGATATTTTTGGTCGTGGGGGAGGAGGATTTGATTCTATTTTTGAATCAATATTTGGAAGAGGAGGTTTTGGAGCACAACAACAAAGAGGTTCTGACCTTCTCTATGAAACATCAATCACTTTAGAAGACGTTTTGTCTGGAAAAAA
>JARRMG010000006.1:0-10147 GCA_037386265.1 Nitrosopumilaceae archaeon | reverse complement strand
AAAAACCATTGAATGTAATACATGTAATGGTTCTGGATGTAAACCTGGAACCTCTCAAAAAACATGTACTAGTTGTAATGGACAAGGCCAGGTTCGAAAAAGCAGAAGTATGGGATTTGCTTCTTTTGTTACCGTTGAACCATGCTCGTCATGTAGAGGAAAAGGGTCTATTGTTGAAACACCATGCAGTGAATGTAAAGGGAATGGAAAGACAAAAGGAACTAAAAAAATAACTTTTGAAATTCCTCCTGGAGTGGATAATGGAGATTATACGATTCCTAATGAGGGTGATGAAATCCCTGGTGGCATGAACGGAGACTTGATTGTTAGAATTAGAATACAACCACATCAGAACTTTAAGAGAGATGGGGCAGATCTCTTTTATGACCAAGATGTTTCTATGACTGATGCCACGTTAGGTAAAGAAGTGACAGTTCCAATTCTTAATGGTTCGGAGAAAATAAAAATTGAATCTGGCAGTCAACCAAATACAATAGTCAAATTGAAGGGAAAGGGTTTACCTCGAATGAACTCAAGAGGTAGAGGTGATCAATATGTTAGAATTGTTGTGAATATTCCAAAAAAACTAAGTAAGCACCAAAAAAATCTCCTTGAAGAATTTCAAAATTCATTTGAATAATTAAAAGAAAACCTGTCAATCTTAATGCAAAATTAGTTTTCTTTTTTGATAAAATCCCTAATTATAACTTGATGACCTTTTCTGACATGTAAAGAATGACCTGATTTCAAAATTTCTTTAATTTTTTCGTTATCATAATATTTTGTATTGTATCGTCCAAGAATTTTTTTACAATTACTACAATAGATTTCTCTGAATTTCATTTGTTATTCCTTTTTTATTGAAACAAATTTTAAAAAACCAAGTAATAAAGAAACTTATTCTAGATTTTTGAATTCAAAATTGCGGGAGTCGCCCAGCCTGGCCAACGGCGTAAGGTTCAGATCCTTATCTTTTAGGAGTTCGTGGGTTCAAATCCCACCTCCCGCATACATATCCTCTATTAATTTCCCAAAATTTTCTTGATATTTTTTAAGAGGAGTTTATTTATCATCTCCCCAGAGGCTTTTCCTCTTAAATTTTTCATGGCAATTCCCATTAAAGGACCAATGGCTCTTTCTTTTTGATTTTCAATAATTTTCTTGTTTTCATTGGTTATTTTTTCAATTATTTCTTCTAATTTGGCCTCATCAAGTGTCTCAATCGAAGTATTCTTAATGGCCTCATCTAAGGAATTGGAATTTCCTGCCATAATGTTTTCAAAAATCATCTCAATTGCTTCTTTTGTTATTTTTCCTTCTTGTAAGTATTCAAATGTCTTTTCTATCTCTGTATTGGTGAGAAGCTTTGAATTCAAACCATTTCTCTCTAAATTGGTAATAGAAGAACATAGGATAGAAGCAACAAAGGTTGGATTGTTTTGAGTTTTTGAAGATATTTTTTCAAATAAATCAATATACTGGGAATCAAAAACTTGTTCAGCTAATTGAAAATTCAAGTTATATTTTTCTTGCAGTTCCTTGAGTGACTCATCCCAAGATTTTGGAATATTACTTTCAGCAACTTCTAATTCTTTTTTAGTTACTATAATTGGTGGCACATCTGTTTCAGGATACATTCTTGATGCTCCTGGTCGGGGTCTAAGAAATACCGTATCGGCATTAGGAGTTGCCAATCTAGTTTCAGCAGGAACTCCTTTTGTTGCCGAATTGATTCGATTTATGATTGATTCAATAGCCAGATCAATTTTTACTGCTGGGGCGGCAATAATTAAAAATGCATCATTTTCATTAATTTTTAAAAGATCTTTTACAATTTCTATGTCTTTTTCTTCAATACCGTAATTTGGTAATTCATCAGAATGAAAAACTCCTCCAATTCCATAAAATTTTACCAATTGACCAATCTCTTTTCCTAATCTAATTCCTTCATATGGTGAATAACCAAACATTCCAGCAAAGTTGGGAATTTTTAATGCCTTTATTATGGACTTATCTTTTAGAGCTTTTTGAATTATTTTTGATTTACAATCTTTCCAATCATCTGTTATTTCCAGAACAGAATCTTTTCCAGCTTTCTCAAATTTTGAATTCTTCAATTTCTCTGCAATTTTGACTAAACCATACTGTCTTTTAGCCTCAAATTCTACTATTTTTTCAAGTTGATCTAGTTGCTGTACTCCTTTTACTTCTACTACTGCCCCTCCATCTTTTACAGATACATTAACATCTTGTCTTATGGATCCTATCCCTCTGGTAACCTTTTTTGTGCTTCGTAGAAGCTTACCTAGGGATAGTGCAATTTTTTTAATTTGCGATGGGTTTCCTTCAACTGGCTCTAAAGCAATTTCAACTAGGGGTACTCCAAGACGATCAAGACTGTATTCTCTAATTGATCCTTTATCTCCGATTAGTTTGGCAGCATCTTCCTCCAAGCAAATTGATTGAACTCCAATTTTTTCTCCTTCCACTTCAATGAATCCTCCTTGGGAGACTAACATAGTTCTCTGAAAACCCGTTGTGTTGGAACCATCAATTACGGTTTTTCTCATTGGATAAATTTCGCTAAAAATATTTGATTTTAGAGAGGAAGCAATAATCAAAGCCAAGTTTTTGGCATCTTTATCTAATTTGTGAGGAGGTTCCTCATCTTCTTCCACAAGACAACAACTCTGAGAATTTGCATAGTAGGTAATTGTTTTAGATTTGGATTTTTCAAATAATGCTGCCGGATCAAATTCTCCTAATTCACTTTTTACAGCACGTAATTTTCTTTGAAATTTTTTGGTATACTCATCGGACTCTATTGGTGTACAATTACAAAATAATTTTTTATTAGTACTCAACTGCTGGTGAATCTCTAATCCAACCTTTACTCCTGCATCTTCAAAAGAAAATTCATTCATTTTTTGCCCTCTTTTATTTTGACAGTTCAGAGGAAATATTCTCAAGCATCATTTTCTTTATTTCCTCAGAATCATCTGAATTACCTAATACCCACATTGCTTTTACCAAGGCAACTTCTGGAATCATATTCTCTAAGGGAACTATTCCTAAATTAAGTAAATCCCGACCACTTTCGTATACTGTCATGCCTACTCTCCCATCAATACATTGAGAAGTCATTCCTAGAAAAATTCCCTTTTCATGGGCTTTTTTTACATTATCGTACAAAATTTTACCAATATGACCAAGACCTGTCCCCTCAAAAATAATTGCCCTATAATCCATATCAATAATTTTTTCCAAAAGATCTGCTCGATATCCTGGATAATATTTTACCAAAGCTACCCTGATATCCAAATTAACTTTGGGAGTAAATTCACTTTTCTTAAAATAATCGCCCTTTACATTTTTTTGAATTTTATCATCAATAATCCAGTAAGCTGGATTGGCTCCAATTGTTTCAAAAGCACTCCTTTTACTGGTGTGATTTTTTCTTACTCTGGTGCCATAATGACATGAAATTGTTTCATCGCTTTCATCATGATGCATTGCAACATAAACACCATTAGTTTTACATTCAACAAGAAATCTAGTTGCACCAATAAGATTTAACGCTGCATCAGACGACGCACGATCAGAAGATCGTTGTGATCCTACAAGAACAATAGGAATTGGATACCCTGCTAAAGCAAAGGAAAGAAAGGAGGATGTATAATGCATTGTATCTGTTCCATGAGCAATAATAATACCAGAATACTTTGATTTTGCAAACTCTACTAACTTGTTTGCAATTTGTAACCAGTGTTCTGGCATAATATTTTCTGAATATTCAGAAAACAAAACTTCAGTGTCAATGTTTGCCATCTTAGAAAGTTCTGGAACTGAAGAATTCAATTCTTCAGCTGTTAAAATTGGGGTAACTGCACCTGTTCTATAATCTACTTTACTTGCAATGGTTCCCCCTGTAGACAGAAGAAGAATATTTGGAAGAGAAGGATTTTCTTTTATTTTTTGTTCTGCATTTCTAATTTTTTCAGTAGATGGTAATTTTTCCACTTTAGAAACTTTGTCTAGATCAAGACCAATATTGTAACCACTATTCAATTTAAGAACAATATGTTTATCATCTTGGTGCTCATATCTGGGCATGATTATTCCAGAATATGTCAAATCTGATGTTATTTTGACAGAATCTCCAACTGCTAAATTATTGGATTTTAGAAATTCTAAAGAGGTTCCTCTATAACCAATATGTTCAGACATTTACGAGAATTACTTTTTGTCTATTTAATAAAAACTACCTGTAATAGGAGGCAACGAGTTTTTCACCGATCTTGAGGTCCTTTTGTTCACGAACCTTCTTCACAGCTTCCTCAAAGTGCTTCATAGTCACCTTGGCATTCTCAGAACTTTTTTCTACGTCCTTTACATCTGGATGTTTGTCCAAAAATTCGTGAATAACCAGAGAAACTGCAGTATTTGCAATTGCTGCAGCGTCTGCACCGCTAAGACCATCCGTTAATTCTGCAATTTTATCATAATCAACATGTTGTGGATCATTAGGATCCTCAACAGCTGGAATCGTTTTGGCACCAATCTGAATAATCCTCTTTCTACTTTCTTTATCTGGAAGTGGAATTTGAATAATTTTATCAAATCGACCTGGTCTTAGTAAGGCAGGATCTATCATATCTGCTCTGTTTGTAGCAGCTAAAACCACCACACCATGCATGTTTTCCATTCCATCTAATTCTGTTAGTAATTGACTTACAACTCTTTCAGTAACTGCAGTTTCTCCACCAGCACCTCTTATTGGAGCAATTGAATCGATTTCATCAAAGAATACTACACAAGGTGATGCTTGTCTTGCCCTTCGGAAAATTTCTCTTATCCCTCGTTCTGATTCACCTACCCATTTTGATAATAATTCTGGACCTCTAACTGAGACAAAGTTTGCTTCACTTTCAGTTGCTACTGCTTTAGCAAGAAGAGTCTTACCTGTTCCGCTAGGACCATGAAGTAGTATCCCTCTTGGCATTCTATGTCCCAATTTATTGTAAAGACCTGGATATTTCATTGGCCATTCAACTGCCTCTTGCAACTCTTGTTTAACATCTTCCAAACCACCAACTTGATCCCATTTGATATCTGGGTTTTCAATGAATACTTCCCTCATTCCAGAAGGAGTAACTTCAATCAAAGCCTTTTGAAAGTCTTCATGATTAACTACCAATTGCTCGAGTGTTTCAGGCGGAATCTTGTCTTCTTCTAAATTCAATACTGGAAGTAATCTTCTTAGGCATTTCATTGCTGCCTCTTTACAAAGATATTCTAAATCAGCACCAACATATCCGTGGCTCACAGCAGCAATTTTTTCGATATCAACGTCATCGGTTAATGGCATATTCCTACTATGAATTGATAAAATGTCTTTTCTGCCTTTTTTGTCTGGAACTTTAATCTCGATTTCTCTGTCAAATCGTCCTGGTCTTCTTAAAGCAGGATCTATTGCATTTGGTCTATTTGTAGCAGCAATTACTATTACTCTTCCTCTTGCTTCTAAACCATCCATTAATGATAACATCTGCGATACGACTCTTCTTTCTACTTCACCAGTAACCTCTTCTCTTTTTGGTGCGATGGAATCTATTTCATCTACAAAAATAATTGAAGGTGCTTTTTCTCTTGCTTCTTTGAAAATTTCCCTCAACCTAGCTTCGCTCTCACCATAAAACTTACTCATTATTTCAGGACCAGAAATACTAATGAAATGAGCCTGACTCTCGTTGGCAACCGCTTTTGCAAGTAAAGTTTTACCAGTTCCAGGAGGACCAAACAATAAAACTCCTTTTGGTGCTTCAATTCCCAGCTTTTCAAAAATCTCTGGATGTCTTAATGGTAATTCTATCATTTCTCTAACTTTCTTTATTTCATCTTGTATTCCACCAATGTCTTCATAGGTGACTTGGGGAACTCCTCGTAATGTTTCTCCTTTTTCTGCAATATGGAAAACAGTCTTTTGAGTAACTAGCACTGCATCAGCTGCAGGTGTTACTCCAATAACTTGAAAAGTTAAACGTCCGCCAAAATATGGAACCATAACATTGTCTCCTTTTATCAAGGGAACACTTTCTAATGCATCTGCAAGGTATCTCTCATCAATTGGAGGAATTGCCTCAAGTGGAGCTACAACCACTTTTTCTGCAGCTACTGCTTTGATTTTCCTTACGGTAATGGTGTCGCCAATTGCAATTCCAGAATTATTTCGCCCTAAACCATCAATTCGGATAATCCCCTTTCCTTCATCTGAAGGATATAATGGAAGACATTTTGCTACTGTTCTTCTTTTTCCTTTAATTTCAATTACATCACCTGTTGATGCTCCAAGTGTATCCATAGAGTCATAGTCTATTCTAGCAACTCCTCGCCCAACGTCTCGAGTATATGCTTCTAAAACCTTCAAAGACAGCGCATTTTGACTCATAAAGGAAATTCAGTCGTCTAATTTTTATACCTTTGTGGTGTTTTTGCTGGAAACATAATAGAATCACAAGATTAAAATCCACAGTAAGCAGGAAACGATCTACTTGGGTAAAAGACCATTAGTAAGAAGACGTGGCCGTGGAGGAAATCAATTTAGAGCTACTTCTACTGGTAAAGTAGGAAAACAAGCAAAATACCCTCGTTTTACTTTATCTGAACAACATTCTGGAGAAATAATCGATCTTGTACATGAACGTGGTAGAGAAGCACCACTGGCTAAAGTTAGATTTGAGGACGGCTCAGTTTCATTTGTACCTGCAGTTCTTGGGACCAAAGTAGGAAGAAAATTGGATTTTGGTTTAAAGTCAAAAATTGATCAAGGAAATGTGATTAGTATACAGAATATTCCTGATGGAACAGTAGTTTGTAATATTGAAAGGCATTTTGGTGACGGGGGAGCAATTGTAAAATCTGCTGGTACCAACGCGACAGTTTTTTCTCATGGTGAAGAAGGTGTAACAGTAAAACTCCCATCTGGTAAATTCATCACATTAAATCCAAAAAACCGAGCAATGATTGGAACTCTAGCCGGCGGAGGTTCTACAGATAGACCATTTATGCTAGCAGGAAACAAATGGCGTAGTTTCAGGGCCAAAGGACAAAAGTATCCAATTGTTAGAGGTGTTGCACAAGCAGCCTATGTTCATCCTCACGGTGGTGGAAGACACCAACACGTTGGTCAAAGTTCCACAGTCTCTCGTGATGCTCCTCCTGGTGCAAAGGTGGGAAGCATTGCAGCTAGAAAGACAGGAAGAGCAAGAATTAAAGAAAGAAAGTAGCTTTAGGTTTTCTTATTCAAGCTAAAATTATTTAATAACTAACAAGTTCAAAATTTTAAATGGCCAATCAAAGGGTTAGAGTTTTTGTAAAAGGAAAAGTACAGGGAGTATTTTTTCGCCAAGCCCTTAAAGTAAAAGCAATACAAAATGGTGTATCTGGATGGGTAAGAAATCTCGATGATGGGCGAGTAGAGGCTGTTCTTGAAGGCAATGGTGAAAATGTAAATACATTAGTTGAATGGTGTCATGGCGGTCCAGCAAATGCTAGAGTTGAAGATGTTGATATTATAAATGAAAAATATTCAAACGAGTTTTCAAAGTTCGATGTTTTGTATTGATAGTTTCAATTTTTGAAAAAAATCTCTAAAATTTTAATAGAATAATGGTAGCAGATCTGCTGGTTCCAGTCTAGACGAATAACCCCATTTCAAGGCATACAAGATCCGCCACGTTGACGAGGAAGCGTGGATGCTCCACCTTAGGATTGCTCCCTCCCGGACCTCATCCCTTTCGATGGTTCGGTCTTAGAAGTCATCCCTTCGGATAATTCTAGTCCTGCAACCACCCGCCTCGGCGTGATTTCATTTCCGCACACCAAGCGGGAATTACTTATCTAGAGATTTACCCAACAGTTACTGATCTCTGCATATAGCCGGTTTCAGAATGGGGCACGGCTGGCACCCCGATCCTACCTGCTACCAATGTTCTTCAAAGTTATTGTTATATTTGCATTAGGTTTTGTTTTCTTTCAAATTTAAGAGCATATTACATACTGAGCAAGTAGTTCCTGTACATTCACTTCCACACTTTACACATACGCCTTTTTGTTTCTGATTAGAATCTTTTACAACTTGGGATACTTTGAGAATTGACTGGTATAGATTATTTTTAATCCCACTGTGTTGATTTTCTAAAGAATTTAGAAATTCTCGAATTTCCGTTCTAATACCCTCATTCATGTGTGGACATGGTTCTGATTGAAATGGAATGTTATTTGTAAATGCATAAAACACGATTTCTGATTCATAAATTTCACAAAATGGTTTTATTTTTCTCAAAGTATTTCCAGATGTATCGGGATTCATCCAACCTACTTTACTTGTATCGCCTGATAACATGTTAATTACAAATGTCTGTAAAGTATCATCTAAATTATGACCAGTAGCTATAACATTTGCACCAATATCTTTTGCTGCATATTCCATAGCTCTCCTACGTAACGTTCCACATATTGAGCACGATGATGTTTTATCACTTTCTCGCAAGCTCAATGCCTCATCTAGTGATAATTCAAAAAGTTCTTTGTATGAATAAACTTTAAAATCTACATTTTGTTCCACACAAAACTTCCTTACAATTTCTAATGCTTCATTTCTATAACCAGGTATTCCTTCATCTATTGTAATTGCTTTGATTCTAAAATTATGATTTGCAGCCATTTGATTCATGATTTTCAATAATGCAAGGGAATCTTTACCACCAGATACTGCCACCGCAACAATTTCATCATTTTGTATCATTTTATATTTTGAAATAGTCTTAGCTGTTTTTCTTAGGATTGAGTTTGAAAAACAATCAGAGCATAATTTTTCACCTGAATATTTTCTAGTATATGCAACAGGGTTTTCACATCTATTGCAGTTCATTGAATAAAATTGAAATTTTTTGATTAATTATTCTTTGGCACTAAATTGTAAACCAGCCTGATTTGATATATGACAATGCAATGTTCAATCCAAATAATGCAAAGGTAAATCCATATATTCCCCACATTATTCCATTTACTGCCTTTTCTGATATTCTTTGGTCAATTATGGTGTGAACAAATTTACCTCCATCCAAAATGGGTAAAGGAAGCATATTGATTATTCCAATAAAAAAGGAGATCATCCATAGCCACAACAAAAACATGGATACTCCGGGATCATTCCATTCAATAAAATTGAAAACTGGTTTGTATGCCAAGGAGTTGTCTCGCATTATTCCAATCAGTCCCCTTTCTGGATCATCTGGAGATGGAGTGATATTTACAACAAAATCTAGACCCTCTCCATCCCTGAGGACAGAGACATCAGCTATTTCCCCAGGATTCAAGGACGGGAAATCAATCGGGCTAAGAATTTGATTACCATTAATGGAAGTGATTATATCATTTGCTAGCATTCCTGCTTGTTCTGCTCCGGATCCTTCTATAATAGATAGAACTAAAACTCCTTGGGGCAACTCGTAGAATGTACTAAGCAGAGGTTCTGGCATTACCAAGGCAAATAACGGATTGGTAAGAAGAATTGCGCCCAGTGCGAAGGCAAAAATTACGTTTGCAGTAGCTCCTGCACCAATAACTCTTAATTTTGAAATTTTCTTTGCTTTGTTAAATTCTTCCTCATCGGGTTCCACAAACCCCGCAAACATTGCAATGAATATTGCAAAGCCTCCAGTTTTTATCTTAATTTTTTCAAGAGCTGCAACTATTCCATGAGCTCCTTCATGTACAACTAAAACAATTGGAATGGACAAGAGAAAATATGCAATAGATGCTGAAGATGTTAGCGTTATCCCAGGAATTAATACTGTTAATTCGTTTGCTTCTTCTGGAATGTATAGGAATTTTACCACGTTATCTGACAAAAACCAGAAGGCGAATCCCATCATGATAAACCCGGCAATTACACTAACGTCTGCAAAAACTCGTATTCCCCGCTTGGTCCTACCTAAGATTTTTGTCAAGACAGATTGCACTTGCTTGTTTTTGTAAACCAAGCTATAAGCCTTGATTTCGACTCCGTATCTTTCTAATTTTAGCCCCTTGGCAGTTACTACAATTACTACCCAAGCTATTAACACATAGATAATCGAATTCT
>JARRMG010000005.1:0-12424 GCA_037386265.1 Nitrosopumilaceae archaeon | reverse complement strand
TTGCCTTGCAAGATAAATTGCTTCATCAAGTCCCCTAAGGGAATTGATTTTAAATCTAAAATTATTTTTGGAAGTCCAACTGTAGAAATTGAAGAATTGTCTAAGAAAGGAAAATTTGACATTATCGTAATCGGATCCAGAGGTCAAAGCGAGTTAAAGGAGATATTTTTGGGGAGTGTCGCAAATGCAATTGTTCATAAATCCAAAATACCAGTGTTAGTAGTAAAGTAGTGATAAGATGTTTTCTAAAATGTTAACCAAAATTCTAGTTCCATATGATGGATCTAAATATTCAACAAAGGCCCTTACAAGAGCAACTGAACTTGCTCATAATTTGGATTCAGAAATAATTTTATTTTCTGTTGTAAATGTTGGATATGTTTCCCCTCCCGGACTCCTTGGTATAATTAAATCAAAAAAAGAAAAAGAAGCTATAAAGAAGTGGTCAAAATCGGTCAAAACCGATATTGAAAAGATGTTAAAAATTGCATTAAAAAAATGTGAATCAAAAGGAATTACTGCATCCTATGTAATTTCTGAGGGAGAAATTTCAAGTAAAATTCTAGATTTTGCCACAAAGAACAAGATCTCATTAATAGTAATAGGAAGTCACGGACTTCATGGAATTGGGAAACTAAAGACTCTGGGAAGTGTTAGTAGGAGAGTGTCTGAGAATTCCAAATGTCCAGTGTTAATTGTTAGGTAATATCATGATAGTTCCCCTAAAAAGTGAATTGTGTCTTTTTCCACAATAACTGTTCTGTCTTTGGGAACACGAAATAACTTTTTAGAGCCAGCAACAGATTGAATTATTATCTTTGAATAAGGATCTTTAGTAGCTTTGTATAAAATTCCTTTATCACCAATAGACTGGGACCAATGTGTTCCTTGTACAAAGGAAATTGTTTGGAATTTAATTACTTGATATGAGTAAACCAATTTCTTCAACTATTCCTTTTGCATTCTTGTAAGAATTTCATCACAAATTCTTCTCATTTCAGAATCTGAACCAACACTACAAATTTCAACTAGATCAGAAGTAGTAATAATTCCAACTACTTTATCATTATCGATAACAGGTAATTTGTGAATATTTTTTACTTTCATTTGTTCAGCTGCTTCCCAAATTGTTTCATCAGGATCAATAGAAATTAGTGGAGATGACATCACTTCTTCAAGAGGGGATGTTAGAGGTTTTTCTTTAGAGGCAATTCTTCTTACAAAATCTCTTTCTGTCAGAATACCTGCTGGTTGGTCATTTTGTGTTACAATAACACACCCTATATTTTTTTCATCCATTAGTTTCGCTGCATCTTTAATCATTGATAAAGAATCTAATGTTGCAACTTTGTCGATCATGACATCTTTGACAAATGTATGAGCCATGATTTAATCGAGAATTATATTCTAATAAAGAAGATCCTCATTTTCATTCTACGAAACTTGATTGCCAATTTGTTATTTGACTATTAATACAGGTACTTTTGATTTATGAAGTACAAAATTTGATGTACTTCCCAAAAAAGCCTCTTTAAGAGGACTCATTCCTCTAGAGCCTATTATGATGATATCATATGATCTCGAGGTTGCAAAATTAATGATTTTTGGGCCTTCTTCACCATAAACTATTTTGTCATCGAAGAGAATACCATTTTGTGCTGAGCGTTTTTTAGCTTTACTCATAAACTTGGCTGCATTATTGAGATGATATTTTTCCACGTATGAAATCTGAGAACTAGTCTGAGGTTTGGCCATCGGCACTACATACAAGCCTGTAATTGTAGCCTGACATTGCCTTGCAAGATAAATTGCTTCATCAAGTCCCCTAAGAGAATTTTTTGAGCCATCCAAGGGTACCAGAATTTTTTTAATTTTTGGCATACTGTACAAATATTGTAAGAGAATTTAAGAGGTTTTCAAGATATCAAAGATAAGAATTCTAGGTTATATTCTAAGAATTGATTTTCAAAAATGAGATTAAACAAAGTATCTATAATACTTGAAGATAAAAATAAAATCAGAATGGAACAAGATGCAAAAACAATTACTGTTAAGGATATCATGACTAAATCTGTAATATCTGTAGATTCTGGAATTACTGTAAATGAGGCAGCAAAGATGATGGAAGATGCTAAGGTAGGTGCAGTTATTATCATGGAAAATAATACTCCTGTCGGTATTGTCACAGATAGGGATTTTGCAGTGAAAATTGTTGCACATGCATACCAAATTACAACACCCGTAAAACAAATTATGTCATCCCCACTTATCGCCACCAGTCCAGATGAAACAGTGTTGATGGCAGCAGATTTAATGTATTCAAGGGATATTAGAAAATTACCTGTTATCGATAATGATAAAGTAATTGGAATTATTACTGCTACCGACCTTGTTAATCAACTTGCAATATGTACTGAGGAAGATATTCAAAAAATGTATCACGAGTCTGTAATCAAAGTTTACAAACAATATAGTCCCTACAACTAGTCAGCTACTTATTATCGCAGACATTATAGATTTTCCAGCAATAAGAGCACCAATAGATAATCCGATATTTGCAAAAATATTTACTGCTAATGCACCATAATGTTGATTATCTAAGAGATTACTTGAATCGAGTGCAAACGAAGACATTGTAGTTAAAGAACCACAGAATCCCACGGCCGCCAACAAGGAATATCTTCCATCTAAATTCCATTGCTCAGATAAAATTACAAATGCTCCTAAAATGAAAGCCCCAATTACATTGACAATTAACACGTTAATCGGTAAAGTATTGAAAAGTAATGGAGATTCTGTAATTTTGTATCTTAGGAAAGCACCAAAAACAGATCCTGCTGCCAAAAAAACAAATTCAAGCCCCTTCATTTTCTATCCTGAGAAAGTCGTTTTATTTAGCATTAACATACAGGCGTAAATCAATAGTTCATTGAATAACGTACCTAGGATTTTTATAGGTACAGCATTGTTTCACGCTGATGACCCTTAAGCTTCGTTGTGACGAATATGGGTTTGAGTGTGATTTTTCTCTTGAAGGAGAAAAGAGCCTTGAACTACTTGAAAAATTAAGAGTACATTTTGAGGAAGAACATGGTATTGAATACCCAATTGATGCGGTAATTCAAATGATTGTTAACCGTGGACATTCTCTTGATTCAATTAAGAAATAGATTTTTAAAAAATATTTTTTGTTTTATTTTTAACATTTAATAGAATGTGTAATGTATTAAAAATAAGTTTTAATTTGAAAACATTTCAAGGAATTTTAAGTAACTAAAACCTGTTTTTATTTTCAAAATTACCACTTTCACTTTCCTTTTATTTGGTGGATGTATATAATGAGTAGTAGTGGTAGCGTATTATTCTAATGATTATGATGTCAAGTGTCAACTTGATACTTGCAAAACCTACCCTGTGATTACTGATTCTGATAGAGGAGAAGTTTTTTGCGGGGGTTGCGGGCTTGTCTTAGTTCAAAACTTAGATGACACAACAAATGAAAATCGAAGTTATAGTTCAGAAGATTTTATGAAAAATGCAAGAACAGGTCCAGGAGGATCTTTGACAATGTTCGACAAAGGCTTATCAACCGTTATTGGTACTAACAAGGATTCATCTGGAAAAAGTTTGTCAAGTAAAACAAAATATGAATTTAATCGACTTCGTACATGGGATCAAAGAAGCAAATCAAGAAAAACTTCATCATTAAGTAAAGCATTTACTCTATTACATGGAATGAAAACAAAAATTGGAGCCCCAGATAATGTTGTTGAAAGTGCTGCGTATATTTACCGAAAAGCCGTGGGTGCAAAACTCACCAGAGGCAGAACAATGACATCATTAATTTCTGCATCTTTGTATGCTGCATGTAGACAAAACAACATTCCAAGAACTTTGGATGACATAGCAGATGCTGGAAATGTTGAAAGAAGAATTTTATCCAGAGATCTTAGAACTATTATCAAGAAACTAGGACTGAATCTAAATCAGTATGATACTACTTCGTTTATTGCCAAAATTTCAAATAACATGAATTTGAGTGAAAAAACAAAAAGAGATGCATTTGATATTTTGAAAAAATGTGAAGATGAGAAAATTACAGCGGGAAAACATCCAGTTGCTCAAGCAGCTGCTTCGTTGTATATCGCATCAATTTTAAATGGAGAAAAACTTAGTCAAAAGAAGTTTTCAAATGAATCAGGTGTTAGTGATGTTACAATTAGGAACAGAGCCACTTTGATCAAAAAAACTCTCAAAATCGTGGATTAGAATTTTAAGTTAATTACGCTTTTATCTCTAAAGAAAAGGGTATGTCAAAAATTGCCTCTTGAAGTTGTTGTACCAATTGCATTATTACTTTGATTTGTTCCAGAGTAATTGCCTGAAGGTTTTCTACTATTTTATTTAGTTCATTTACTTGGATTTGTAATCGTAAGTTTTCTTCCGTTAGTTGTGTGTTTTCTTTGGTTAATCGTTGTATTTTTTCAGTGTCACTTTCTTCTGGAAATGGTTCTCTAATTGGTTCAGGTTCGGGAATTGGAATTGGTTGTGGTTCTGGAGAAGGTCCTGGTATTTTTGGAGGGCCTGGTTCTTGAGAATATGCAGGATTAACTAAAACCAATGAATAAACTACTATTAAAAGGAGATAGATAATTTTGTTTTTCATGGTATATTTCATCAATTTAATGGAATAATTTTTTGTATATGAATATGATTACTATTTTCTAAGTGTGATAATGGATATAAAATTTGGATGATTATTATTTGAAGAAATCAAATTCTTGATCTCTTTTTTGTTTAGGTAAATCTTCCATTACAGCTTGAACTACTTCGTTGTGATTGTATGTTAGATGACGTAGAAACTTGGCTGATTCGGTACTTCTTGTAACTTCATCTGCAAGTAACATTTCTGGGCTACTTAGATCGTTCATCATTGTATTGCATTCTTGGCATGGTTCAAAGTCAAGATATAGTTTCATAGGTTAGGTCAGCTTCCTTAGTATTTAGACTATTTTATTGAGTGTGTCATTGCTGATTCTACTTTTGTAGGCTTGACTTTATCAATTGCATCTAAAAGATCTTGTTGGGTTATTTTAATTTCATTGAAGTTTTCTGATTTTCCTCCAACATATCTTTTCAGAGCCGCTATTGCTGCTCTGTTGGCTATTGCTGCTATTTCAGCACCGCTGAATCCTTCTGTTTGTTCCACTAATTTTGCAATGCTTACATCTTCAGCTAGTGGTTTCTTTTTGGTATGAATGTTGAAAATTTGCTCTCTTCCTTTATTATCTGGAAATGGTACTTCGATAATTCTGTCAAATCTACCTGGTCTTAGTAAGGCTTCATCAACAATATCTAGTCTATTTGTTGCACCAATTATCAAGACATTATGAAGTTCTTCGAGTCCGTCTATTTCTGTTAGGATTTGAGAAACAACATTTTCTGTTACATGAGATCCTGATCCTCCGCTTCCTCTTCTAGGTACTAGTGCATCTACTTCATCTAGGAAAATTATGCATGGAGCAGCTTGACGTGCTTTTCTGAAAATTTCTCTTACACCTTTTTCTGATTCACCTACCCATTTAGAAAGTAGTTCTGGTCCCTTAATACTAATGAAATTAGATTCGGTCATTTTTGCCAAAGCTTTTGCAATCAGGGTTTTTCCTGTTCCAGGTGGACCATGAAGTAAAATTCCTTTTGGAGTCTCTACATCTACGTATTCAAATGCCTCTTTGTATTTAATAGGCCACTCTACTGCTTCACGAAGTTCTTCTTTCAGTTCTTCTAATCCACCTACATCATCCCAACTTACATTAGGCACCTGAACTTGAACTTCACGTAATGCACTAGGACGAACTTCTTTGAGTGCATCTCTAAAATCTTCACTTGTTATCTCAATTTTTTGTAAAATTTCTGTTGAAATTTTTTCTTCATCCAGATCAATTTCAGGGAGAATTCTTCTTAGTGATCTCATTGCAGCTTCTTTTGATAAAACTTCCAAATCTGCTCCGACAAATCCATGAGTTGTTTTAGAGATTTGTTTAAGGTCTACTTTTTCATCAATAGGCATTCCACGTGTGTGAATTGAAAGGATTTCGAATCTTCCTTCATCATCAGGAATACCAATTTCTATTTCTCTGTCTAGTCTTCCTGGTCTTCTCAGTGCAGGGTCAATAGAATCGGGTCTATTGGTTGCCGCAATGACTACAACTTTACCTCTACTTTTCATTCCATCCATTAGAGTCAATAATTGAGATACAATTCTTTTTTCAACTTCACCGGATACTTCATCTCTTTTTGGAGCAATGGAGTCAATTTCATCAATGAAAATTATACTTGGAGAATTCTCTTCTGCTTGTTTGAAAATTTCTCTTATTCTTTCTTCACTTTCACCATAATATTTTCCCATTATTTCCGGTCCGCTAAGAGAGATAAAATGAGCATTAGTTTCTCCTGCAACAGCTTTTGCTAGAAGAGTTTTTCCTGTTCCAGGTGGACCATACAATAAGACTCCTTTGGGTGCTTCAACACCAATTTTTTCAAATATCTCGGGATGTCTCATGGGTAATTCTACCATTTCACGTATTTTTTGAACTTCATTTTTCAAACCACCAAGTTCATCATAAGTTATTCTAGGAATACTTGAATCAACGGCTTTAGTCATTGGTCCAAGTTTGAATATTGTTTTTTCTGTAACAATTACTGGTTTTGATGGTTTAGTACTAGTAATTACAAATTGAACCCTTCCTCCCATTTGGGTGTTAAGGGAAATAGTATCGCCAGTTGTGAATACATGATTCAAATAATTGTAAACCATATATTCCTGTATTCCTTCTGCCGTAATTTTTTCTGTAGGTGATAAAACAATTTGTTCAGCATTTACTGCCTCTACAGATTTTACAGAAATTTTATCTCCAATTCCGGCGCCAATATTCTGTCTAGTAATACCATCAATTTTGATTATACCTGTTCCATATTCTTCTGGTGAACCAGGCCAAAGTTTTACATGGGTTTTTTTGTTATACGTTAATTCTAAAATTTGACCAGTATTCCATTTTTGATCTTCTATAATTTTTGGATCTACAATAGCTCTTCCACGACCCACATGTTGTTGTGGGACTTCATCTATTTTTAAAATAATTTCACTCATTTCATCACCATAAAAATTTTGGGGGGTTTATTCAACCTCCACTTTTTTGGCTTTTGGTTTTTCATCTTCAATTAGTTTAAACACTAATTCAAGAATTCCATTTTTGTAAGATGCTTTTGCAGAGTTTTCATCAACGTGATATTTTATTGGTACATTAACATGGTATTTCTTTTCACCATGTTCTGCGGAGATATCTACAGATTTTCCTTGTACCAAAATCTTAACATCAGATTTTTCTACTCCTGGCATCTCAGCTACAAGTTTTACCAATTTTTCTTTTTCATCTACTATGGTATCTACCATAGGCTCTCTGGAATTGGATGTTGGTGCCAATTCTGGCTTTACATTTCCATACTCCTTTACTACGGGTTTTCCATCAGGACCAACAGTCATTGTATAACCGTAATAATATGGACCTGCGCCGGTACCCTTTGTTTTGAATTCTTCAAAAATGTCATCTATGTTAAAAAAAGAGCTGGACATTCTTCTGAAGATTTTATCAAACTCGTCATCAAACATTGTCATATTTATCTACTATATGTAATATCTATGACATTATTTAAAGATTACTTACATAGTAATGAATTATTACAAAATGCTATTATATTTGACATTATATAAGATTATTTGATGAGAATAGCAAACATCTCCGTTCCTGAAATAGTTAGAGAAGCAATAACCCGAAATCGTTCCGTTTTTGATTGCATGAAGATGGATTTAATCAATTATACTGCCCTTGCCGTAAAGATTCAGCCTGAGGTCGAGAGATCTCTTGGAAACCCAGTTAATTTGAATACCATTGTGGTCGCAATCAAAAGATTTGCAGACTCACTCGGAGCAAAAGAGGATGTAGAAGAACAATCTGTCTTGAAAAATGCTAGACTAGCACTTACAGATGGAATAATTGACATTAAATTCTCCATTAAGGACTTCCAAAACATTGACCCTTTAACAATTTTAGACAAGTTTTCAAAAATTACTACAAATTATGATTTTTTTAGATCATCAGACACCTTTAGATTTCTAACAGAAGATTTGGATGATATAAGAGAGATATTTGATACCATACCTAATAGAGAGAATATTTTTAGCACAGGTTTGGCTAAAATTAGAATCTCAATTCCACCAAACCAAAACAAATCTGATGTTGTATCTTATGTGGCTGAAGTCTTGCATGATAACGGAATAGAACTAGCTAATGCCTTTTTCAGTCAAGATAACATCATCTTGATTTTAAATGAGAAAGATTCTTCAAAGGCATACGATGTTTTGCATTCTGCAATACTTCGAACGGCTTGACATAAGGTATTTTTTATAAACTGATCTCATAGGATATATTCGTCCTTTTTGGGAGGAATTACCTATTGGCTGAAAAAAAGAAAAAAATTGTTGTTTTAGGTGGGGGATATGGAGGAGTAGAATGTACCCGGAAATTGGAGGAATATTTCAAAAATGATGATAATATTGAAATTGTATTAATTAGCGAAGATAATTTTTTGTTATTTACTCCGATGCTGCCCCAGGTGGCAGCAGGAATGCTTGCTACAAGACATATTGTAATGCCTATTCGTACTATTATCCATAAAACGACATTTTATGAGGGGAGAGTGAAAAACATTGATCCCTATGGAAAAATAGTAAATTTATGGGGAACTAATGAAAAAAGAGGAGTTTCTATTCATTATGACTTTCTGGTGGTTTCATTGGGAAGCGAAACTAACTTTTTTGGAATGAGTGATGTTGAAAAACACGCTTACACAATTAAGAATCTAAACGATGCCATGACAATCCGAAATCGAGTAATTGATATGCTTGAGCAGGCAGAAAATGAATCCAATCCAATTCTTAGGAAAAGTTTGTTGACTTTTGTTATAGTAGGAGGAGGTTTTGCAGGAATAGAAACGGCTGGGGAGTTGATGGATTTGTTGCTGGATGCACGAAAATATTATCCCAAAATTAACAAAAATGAAATCAAAGTAATTGTATTAGAGGCACTTCCAAATATTTTACCTGGCTTTAGCGAAAAGTTAGCTAAATTTGCATTTAATTTGTTAACAAAACACGGAATTGAAATTAAATTAAAAACTGCTGTAACTAGTTTTAACGGAAATGAAATAATGGTAAAAAAGATCGAGGATAGTTCTGAGAAAGAAAATAGTTCTGATAGAGAATCTATTCAAACAAGAACAATGATTTGGACAGCTGGTGTAACTCCAGTAAATACCATTAAGAGATCAATGTTTAAAACAGAAAGAGGAAAAATCATAGTTAATGATTATTTAGAAGTTGTTGATTTTCCTGGAGTTTTTGCAATTGGAGATTGTGCTTTGTTTATTGATCCATCAACAAAAAGACCCTTTCCTCCCACTGCTCAATTAGCTGAAGCACAAGCTAAAACTGCAGCTCATAATTTACATGCATTAATTAGAAATGAAAAAATGAAAAAATTCGAATACGAGTCAAGAGGTCAAATGGCAATTATTGGAAAAAGGAATGGTGTTGCCTCAATATTTGGAATGAACATTAGTGGGATTTGGGCTTGGGCTTTATGGAGAAATGTATACATTTCAAAAATTCCAAAATGGGATAAACGACTCCGTGTATTATTAGATTGGACAATTGACATGTTTTTTGATAGAGATATTTCTAGACTGAAATTTTCAGATAAAGAGACTCAGAAAGAATACAAGATTCTTGATGAAGTAGATGATGTTTGGTAATTTTACTCAATTCTTTTCCTGATATAATAAGAAAACAATTTATGAATAGATATTTGGAGAATATTTGTGTCTCTTAATGTAGGTATAATCATAAAATTAGAACCAGATTTTTCAGAAGGGAATGTCAGCTATAATCCTGATGGGACGTTAAATCGTGCTGAGACAAAAAATACTCTGGGACCTCATAGTGCTATTGCTGCTCAAGCGGCATTTTATGCAAGGGTAATGTATGACGCAAAGATTTCCATTGGAACAATGGGTCCGCCAATCGCTGATTTAGCTCTAAAACAAGCTCAAGAGATTTCAGATGCTGAAGAATTGCATTTGTATAGTGACAAAATTTTTGCTGGAGCTGACACCTTGGGAACTGCTGAGGTGTTAAGGGTTGGAATCGGAAAAATGCAGGGAGAGATGGATATTGTCTTTGCTGGTCATAGAGCCTCTGATGGAGAGACAGGACAAACTGGGCCTCAAACGGCTTGGAAACTTGGTTTTACTTTTCTAGGAAATGTTACAAGTTATAGTGTAGATTTAGAGAGTAGAACCATCAGAGCCAAACGTTTGGTTAGCTTGCAAGGGGCTCCTAATGTTATTGAAGAGGTAGAAGCACCTTTGCCGGTTTTTATTTCAATTGACCCTACTTTCAAGTCAACATATGATACCGTATCCCAAAGGTTGTCTTTTCAAAAATATCAAAAAGAAGGAAAAGAAAGAGCAAAAAATTTCAAGAAAAATATTTCAAAATTTTTAATGCAGATGAATTAGGAGTGGATAAAACTCTTGTTGGACTTCCAGGGTCTCCGACAATTGTTTACAAGGTTGAGAGAGTTCCAAAATCAACTGCTACCAGAAGTGCTGAAGTTATTGATGGTTCAGATCCTGCTCAACTTCAAAAAGTTGTAGGAAAAATGAAGGAGGCTTTAGAGGCCATGGTGATAAAATAATGGTAGAAAAATATCGTCATTTGTATGTTGTAATTGAGATTGAAGAAGGTCAGATCCTTCCTGTTAGCAAGGAAATGATAGGCGAGGCAAGAAGGTTGATGGATAAATTTAATCAAAATTACTCTTCAAAAGAAAAGGTTGTTGCCATTGTTTTGGGAGATAACATCAAAGAGTTATCAAAAGAATTGATTGAGATTGGAGCAGATTCCGTTATTTATTGTGACCATCCCCAATTAAAAGAAATTCGAAATACAATTTACACTAAGATAATTAGTCAAATTGCAAATGACAAGGAAATTGGTGGACAAATAGAACCAGAATATGCAGTTGATTTCAAACGTCCTAGATACATGTTTTTTGCAGCCGATAGTATTGGAAGGCATTTATCATCAACTGTTCTTGCAGAATTGGACTCCGGACTTGCTTCTGATATTAATCAGCTTGTGATAGAAGATATCGAAATGTCTCACCAGCAAANNTTGTAGTATTATCCCCGGGGTTTTTGAACCCATAGAACCAGATACAAAAAGAGAAGGAAACGTAATTGAGTTTGTTCCAAAAATTGATGAAAAAGATCTTAGAGTTAAGGTAATCAGTCGTGAGATAATTCAAAGTGAAGTAGATTTTGAAACTCCAAGAACTATTGTTAGTTTTGGCAGAGGAATAAAAGATGATCCTGAGAAAAATATCAAACTTGTTGAACAACTTGCAAAGGAATTGAATGCTGAAATTGGAGTTACTTTGCCCATTTCAAAAAAACCATTTTCCATTAGTCAATCTTTGGATTCAAAATACATGATTCCAGATAGAGTGATTGGAACGAGTGGTCATAAAACAAGTGCAATGCTCTATATCGCAGCTGGAGTCAGTGGAGCAATGCAACATGTTTGGGGAATGAAGGATTCTGGTTTTGTTGTAGCCATTAATCCTGATGAAGAGGCTCCAATAAAGAATGAATGTGATATTTTCATAAAGGGAAGAATGGAAGATGTGATTCCATTATTAATTGAAGAGGTAAAGAAACAAATTCAAATTGTTGAGGCTTGATTGATTTTGGAAAAATATGATGTGGCAATTATTGGTGGTGGCTCAGCAGGACTTGCAGCATTAAAACAATTATCAAAGCTTGGAAAACAAGCCATTCTTTTAGAGGCTGGAACAAAAGTAGGTTCTAAAAATATTTCAGGTGGAATTCTTTATTCTAAAAAACCAAAAAAGGGGAGCGTAACAAATGTTGATAAACTTTATGAGAATTTTCTTGAAGATGCTCCATATGAAAGAAAAATAACAAAATACATTCTACACTCCACATCCAAAGATAAAGAATTTTCTATGGACCTTACCGAGGCACATGACTATCAAAGTAATTTTGGTTGTTCCGTTCTAATGAATAAGCTAAATTCTTGGTTTGCAAAGCAAGCCGTAGAAAGTGCAGAAAAATTTGGTGGGGGAATAATACCTGGAGTACACATCAAATCAATTTTTTGGGAAGGAGAGAGAACTATTATACAAACAGATGAGCTTGAGGAATTTGAAGTCAAAGCGATAATTGCAGCAGATGGAGTAAATTCTGAAGTAGCTGAGATTGTTGGTGCTCGCAAAAAATTTTC
>JARRMG010000004.1:0-10720 GCA_037386265.1 Nitrosopumilaceae archaeon | reverse complement strand
AAAAAAATCTAAGAACATCCGAATCAAAAAAAGTATTCACTGTAACATTTATCATGTCGTTAATTTCCTGGTCTTTTTACGGGATATCATTTGCAATAATTGCCTTCGGAACAGGTTATGTCTTAGGTGTATTTGACTCAATTATGGCCGTGATGGGTGCAAATGCAATTGGAAATTTGCCAATTACTGTGGGAGGATCAGGTCTGGCAGAATTTGGTATTGTGGCTTATTTGAATAATCAAAATCCATTTGATGTTGCTGCCCTTGAAGGAAACTCTATTTGGAATGCAGTTATTGGATGGAGAATTGCTACTTACTATGTACCAATTGTTATAACTTGGCTATTACTTGTTAAATTAGCCTTAAGTAAAATAGATAAAACTGAAACTGATTAATTGAAATTATTTTGGATAATTTTGAGCAATTATAATAAAAGGATTCCAAATATTTGAACAAGAATTGCTGCAATAGCAAATATTACGAGCTTAATGCCAAACTTCATAATTTGTAAATACTTTTCATATAGTATAAGGATTTCAGCCAATAGAAAGCACTTTATCTTTTAAATGATTTTTTAAGTTATGGATTTTAAAGAAAAAGTTGTTTTAATTACTGGGGCCTCATCAGGAATAGGTCGTGCATCTGCAATCAAATTTGCAAAGAAAGGTGCAAAAATAATTTTGGTTGCAAGAAACAAAAACAAACTAGAAAAAGTCCAGTCAGATCTAAATAAATTCAACACCCCCACTCTTTTGTGTGAATGTGATGTTTCTGATAAATTACAAGTTCAATTAATGTCAAAGAAGGTTTTAGAAAAATTTGGATCTGTAGATATTCTAGTCAATAATGCCGGATTTGCTATTTATGATTCCGTTGCAAATTTAACTATCGAGGAAATTGAATCACAGATGGCAACAAATTATTTCGGTATGGTTTATTGCATCAAAAATTTTCTACCATCAATGATTCAACAAAGATCAGGACATATTGTAAATGTCGCATCAGTGGCAGCTAGCTTTGGATTACCAGGTATTGCACCATATTGTGCATCTAAATTTGCAATGTTAGGTTTTTCCGAAGGCCTAAAACATGAGCTAAAAGGCACTGGTGTAGGAATAACAGTAGTAAGTCCAATTATGGTAAGAACAAATTTCTTTGATCATCCATCTTTTGAAAATATGCCAAAATATTCCCCAACTTCCCTAAGTCCAGAAACAGTTGCAAATACTGTCCTAAAGGCAGCCAATTCACCAAGATTGGAAATCATTGTTCCTTCAATAGTTAGGGGTGCAGTATGGGTGAAAGAAACTTTTCCATATCTGATAAATCCACTATTAGGTTCAGCATTTAGTAATCAATTAAACAAAAAAGAACAAAATTAGATTATTCTTCATCCATATCTGCAGTCTCACTAGAACCTACGTCTAGCAATTCTAAGGATTTTAATTCAAATTGATATATTGCTGCCATTTCTATCTCTTTTTCTTTCTGTAGGTACTCCGTTACCTTTTTGCTCAATGGAGCTTTATGTTGATCAAACGTAAACTCATAAACCACACCTCTCTCTAAATCCGACGCCTTGATTTTTTTAGGTAAATCCATTGTGACAATATGTCTTCCGTCCTCTACTGGATCATATAACTGAGTATCTATTTTATTATCGGAATCATAAATTTCTAAAATATATCCAGTTCTTGCCAGTTCTTCAGGTTTCTTGAATTTTGCATTTTGGATTTCGTCTGAAACCCAATCAGGAATTTCATCTTTCTTTTTTACCATAGATATCAGCTCTAGCTTAGCTCTTTTTCTTTTTTACTTTTTTGCCACCATTCTAGGTAATCATCTTGTTTGTCTTCTCTAGTTTTTTCTCTTTGATTCAATTTATAGCGTATATCTGAAACTTGTTCTCTTGTAGCATACAGCCCACATCTTTTACAAATGAAATGCTTTGTTGCAGAATCCATTTTCATTGGAAAATCAATTTCATCGAATAGCTTGAATAAATCGTCCCTTTGCCTGTCTTCCTCTAGAGTTTCAGCTTCATATTTTTCTTGAATTTTCTTTTTCTCTCTTGCAGTACATTCTGGACAGTTAGGCACTGTTGATCTAGCTTAATTTTTTCCATAAAAGCCTTCCCACGTACTTTGATCGATAATTATGAGGTCTGACACGCGGATTTTATCGTCATCCCTTTCGGTCAGTTCGCCCATCGAACTCCCGCGTGCCAGATAATTAAAATTCAAAAAATAATCCTTTATTTCTTTTCTTCTAAAAATTCAGAGGCAATTTTTGCAGTATTTTCTGCTCCATTAGGAACAAAATTTTGAGAAAATTCCATTAAACTACCCTCAAAATTCTCATGGTTTTCTTTAATTTTGTTTAATCCTTCAATTACCTGACTTGTATTTTTGGCTAAGATACCTAGATTCTTATTTTCAGCCCATTTGATATTATTTTCATGCTCATCATAAATAGGAATTCCAATTATCGGCTTACTATATCCCCCAAGAATTTCACCCATTACTGTATGTGAACCATTTACAACTGCATATTTGCAGTTATTTAGAACTGTATCTTTTTCTTGTTCTGAAAGATAACCAACATCAATTTGTATCCAATCAATTTTCTTTTCATAGGCTTCTGATATGCTGAATCTCTTTCCATCTTTGGCCAAAACTGAATCTATAGACGGATCATCTCTAGCATGGGAAATTATTCTTTTTTCATTTTTCAATTCATTTTTATGAAAAACTTGCTCGTATCTTTCACCAGTCCCGTCATTTGTGGATTTATTTCCAGTTCTCATCCAGTAACCAAATTCAGAATCTTCAATAATTTTTTCAAGGTCTGAACGAGAAATATTTTGTATAATTTTTTTATGGGTAAAATGACCCACGTAAGAGACTTTTTCAAGTACTTGTTTATTGAAATTCAAATTTAATTCACATAAAGTATAAGGTGGGGGAGAATCAGCAACTATGATTTTAGTTGCTTTGGCAATCTGTTTTGCAATAAAATAAAGTGAAGGATAAAAGTAAGATCTTGATTTATACAATTTTGGTCTGTATTGATTTGTTATGAACAGACTTGGTATGTCACGGTTCTTGGCTAAAATATTAGAGCCCATATCGCCATCATTGATAACCAAATCAAATTTTTCTTTATTATACAATTTTCTTTCTTCTCTCAAGTAATCAGCAATCTGATTTACTAAAGGTGGATTTTCTCTAACAGGGAATAGAAAATTTAACATTGATAATGATACACTTGGACCAAATTTTCCATCTATTGGGGTAGGCATCAAAATATTATGAATTCTTTCTTTTTGGTTTGGAAATTTTTTTAATAATTTCTGGAAAATATGGTCCTTGCTGGAAAAATGGACCTCAATTTTGTCTTTCATATTTTCCAAAAAAGCATCATGAAATCTCATCATGCGTGAGTAATGACCACTTCCCCATGGATAAATAAACTCACCAACTTTGTACATGAAAAGAAATCTAATAATGCCGTTTAAAATTTCACTGATTTTCTTCTAATGAATCTAAAATATCATGCACATTATTTGGTCCTACAGTCACATTCACAGTTTTCTTGGTTTTTAACGCAGTTTTTACATCTTTTTCAGAAATCTTAGGAATTTCTTTAAAATCCATTTTAATGACTTTACACATTTTGGGTATTTGTGATTCTAATCCAATTTCTTTTGCGTCATCAAATAATTCCCTATCTACCCCACTTAGTGGGATTAATGGAAGTTTATCATTTTGAAATATATTTTTCATAGCAAATTCGGAGATATTTTGGGAGAAAACCAAGGGTGAAAATCCTAATGAAACAAAAGTCAAATTATTTATCTTGGCTTCATGGAGCATAATTTCAATTACTGTGTTTAGGAAAATAGCATAATCTTTTGAACTAGAAGATCTTGATTTTATCTGAAAAAAATCTAATGTAATTTTTTCTTTTACAAGTCTAGGAATTACTTGATTAATTGTTTTAACCAAGTTCATCAGCTCTGAACTTTTTCTGTAGCAGATTATGATTTTTGAGTCAAAACCTTGCTTTACGGTTTCATAACAAGATATTGCAGATAACTCATCATAAACACAACAAACGGTATTTTGTTTAGGTGAATTGAATGTTATTCCCCCATTTCCTTTATCTGTAAAAATGCAGATGTATGCATTATTCTTGGTCAAATAAGTATAAAGTAATTTGTCATAATTTTCTTCTGTTCCCGGTCTTGATCCTAAATTTGATTTTTCTTCAATTATGGAGGAGGTTGCAGCAATTTCAACATCTTTTGTAAAAAATCCTTTTGAGTATCCTTCCACTTTAACTAAAAATTTTTCTCCTTTTAATAGTAAATTTCCCCCTATTGAAGTAATTTCAGACACAATTGTTTTGAAATCATTTTTAACTTGCCTGGCAATTGCAACTTTTTCAATTCCAAATAGTAAATTTATTGCTGAAGATGAGAAAACAGGATCTCCTGAGTCGACTAAAACCACATCACCATCCTGTTTTACAGATTTGAATTCTTGGTTCCTAATTTTCAAAATTTTTTTGATATTCGAAATTAGTTGTGGAATTTTATTTTTTGAAAATATTGTGGGAAAGACTACCACATAAGAAACTTCTTTCATCTTTTTTATTTTGAAAATTACCTGTTTATAATTTAGGACAGAGTAACTGGGTAATCATTATAAAACAACCAGAGTTGATAAAAGTCATATGCCTAAATTTTCTCAAAAAGAACTTGATGAAGTTAACCCTAGTCTAAAAACTGCTGAAGATGTTTTGCGCTGGGCATCAGATAATTTACATCCAAAAGTTGCCAAAGCATCAAGCTTTGGAGCAGAAGACTCTTTATTGATTGATATGATGACAAAGATTAACCCTAAATTTCGGTTTTTTACCTTAGATACTGGAAGATTACCAGAACAAACTTATGATGTTATGGATAGATTATCAAAAAAATATAACGTAAAATTTGAAGTGATGTTCCCTGATGCACAAGAAGTAAAAGAAATGGTTGAATCAAAGGGAATCAATTTATTTTATGACAATGTTGAAAATAGAAGACTTTGCTGTGGAATAAGGAAAGTCAAACCACTACGAAAAATGCTTTCCACCTTAGATGGTTGGATAACTGGAATTCGAAGAGATCAAACCTCTACTAGAGAAAATGCCAAGATGCTTGAAATCGATGAAAAATATGATGGAATAGTAAAAGTGAATCCATTACTTGATTGGAATTGGGATCAAGTATGGAAATATATCAAAGACAATAACGTTCCTTATCATTCTCTTCTTGACAAGGGATTTCCAAGTATTGGATGTGAACCATGTACACGGGCCATTAGTGAAGGTGAAGATTTAAGAGCGGGTCGCTGGTGGTGGGAAAATGATGAAACAAAAGAATGTGGATTACACATGCCTGAGGAATTGTAATAATGAGTAATGAGCAGATCAAACCTCATGGTGGAGTTTTAGTAAATCGAATAAACAAGATTGACGCTTCTGGAATGTATTCAATTTCCATTTCAGAAGATCTTGCAAATGATGTTGAAAATATTGCTGATGGAATTTTTAGTCCTTTGGAAGGATTTCTGGGACAGCAAGACTTTGAAAGTGTGGTTGCAAAAGGAAGATTGTCAAACGGTTTGGCATGGACAATACCCATTGTTTTAGATGTAGAGGAGTCAACTGCAAATAAATTAAAAGAAGAAGGTGATGTACTACTAAAAAATCATCAGGGACTAGGTGTTGCAGTTTTACATGTAGAAGAAACTTTCTCTTTTGATAAAGAAAAAACTGCAAATGGTGTTTATGGGACTAGTGATACTTCCCACCCAGGTGTAGCCAAAACTATGGCCATGAAGGATTTTCTTGTTGGCGGTAAAATTGATTATATTCAAAAACCTGAGGATACAGAAATTAGAAAGAATAGATTAACTCCTTTACAAACCAGAGAAGCATTTTCCCAAGCAGGATGGAAAACAATTTGTGCATTTCAAACAAGAAATCCACCGCATGTTGCACATGAAATGCTACAAAAGACATCCATTACTACAAGAGATGGTGTCTTTGTAAATCCAATCATTGGAAAGAAAAAATCTGGAGATTTTGTGGATGAGGTAATCATAAAATGCTACGAAACTATGATTCAAAATTATTATCCTGAAAACAGATGCAAACTTGGAACATTACATACAGAAATGAAGTATGCAGGTCCAAAAGAAGCAATTCATCATGCAATCATGAGACAAAATTATGGTTGCACGCATATTATTATTGGCAGAGATCATGCAGGAGTAGGAAAATTCTATGATCCTTTTGCAGCACAAATAATATTTGACGATTATCCAGAATTAGAAATAAAACCTGTATTCTTCCCTGCCTTTTTCTATTGCAGGAAATGTCTTACGTATACCAATCCAAAGGCATGTCCACACGGCGATGATGCCAAAGAGCAAATTAGCGGTACTGCCTTAAGAGAAATGATTCAAAATGGTCAAGCACCATCCGAATTTATCTTAAGACCTGAGGTAGCAAAGGTAATCTTGGAATATCCACATCCTTTTGTTGACTAGATATTTATTCAATCGATAAACTATCTTGTTTATGAAGTACCTAATTGCATTAATCATAGTCTCAGGATTTTTTACATCTGCCTTTGCTCAAGAAGATGTAAAAAATCCATCAATTCTCATCAATACACTTGAAATTCCTTTTGAAGATTTTAACACTATTTCTCGTGATGCTACAGTTTTTGAATTAGAAGAAAGTCACGCAATTAGTTGGAATATTACAATAGATAACAATCTTGTATATGCAAATCCTGATGGAAATGCAGTTTTGAAACTTTATGATAAAAATTCTGATAAATTCATTGAGGTGGGAATGGGTGGCCCACCTAATGAAAAATTTTGGGTTGGAGTAAATGCTGAAAAAGAAGGATATGTGATAGTCCAAAGTGATCTTGAAAGAGGCTGGTATCCTGGAGCAAAAGTTGCTCTTTCATATACAGAACGAGGAGGTTTAACAGTAAACAATGGAGTAAGAATTACAGTATCTAGCCTTAATATTGGCTCATTTGAGGTAGGTTCCTATTCAGTTCATGGAATGGAGAGTCCAAACGATCCACCCGCCGTAAAATCAGGTGTGATGACTGTTGAATTCCTTTCCGGGGACCCATCACAAAATGTATTTGCATTGTTTCCATTTTATCTTGCAGCAGGAATAGGTACTCTTGTGGGTGTTTTGTATTTGACTAAGAAACGTTCTTAGATGAAAAATACTTGCAACTGTTTTTAATTTTACAGACTTCACACATAGGGGAAATAGGTTTGCATATATTTTGACCGTACATCACAAACGTATCATTTATTTCAAGCCAAAATTTTTTAGGTATTTTTTTCATTAATTCTATTTCTGTTTCTTCTGGAGTTTTGGTATCCACTAATCCTAATCTATTGGAAATTCTATGAACATGAATGTCAACTGGTATGGCTGGTTTATCAAATGCATAAACTAAAACACAATTTGCAGTTTTTCTACCTACACCTGGAAGTCCAACTAATGTTTCAAGATCATCTGGAACCTTTCCCCTATATCTAGAATCAATTATTTTGGCAACCTCAATAATTCTTTTAGCTTTAACGTGATAAAATCCAATTGATTTGATTATCTTTTCAACATCTTTTAGTTTTGCATTTGCTAATTCTTTTGAATTTTTATATTTTGAAAATAATACTTTGACAACTTTTGTGGTGCTTTCGTCTTTTGTCCTTGCAGATAAAATAGTTCCAATAAGAATGCTAAAAGGTCCTCCAGTTTCAGCCTCATGCAATTCTCTAAGGGCTGTCATTCTTGGAGGATTAACTGAATTCATGGTTTTCATCATTCCTTCCAATATTCGTTTCATTTCTATCTGATTTTTTACGTACAAGTATTATATCTGTAATAACAAATCAAACGTAATGGAGTTAACAAAAGAAGAAGAATCTGCCCTAAAAGGAGAACAGGGTGAAATTATGGAGATGGCATACCGAATTTTGGTTGCCACCGGAGAAGCTACTGACGCTGAAAAACTTATTCCAATTAAATGGGCCCATCTCTCTGGAGTTAATTATAACACAATTGGAGATGCAGGAGAAGAATTCCTTGGAAGTATCAGTAAAGATGCACGAGTTAAGGTAAAAACCAGTCTTAATCCAATGGGGTTTGATATTGATAATGTTACCAATTATAATTTAGATGATAATTTTATCTCCAAGCAACTTTCCATAAAACAATCATATGAAAACATGGGCGTGATCCCATCCTTTTCTTGTATTCCATACGAAATTTTTGATATTCCACAAGAAGGAACTCAAGTGTCATTTGCTGAAAGTAACGCAGCAATTCATGCTAATTCCTTTGATAACTTGAAAACTAACAAAGAAAGTGCCTTTAGTGCACTTGCAAGTGCCCTAACCGGAAAAAGTCCATACTCTTCTCTACGAAAAGAAGAATCCTCTAAACTTACCATTAGAATGAAGGTCGAGGATCCCAGTGAACTCACCTATGGAATGCTAGGATTTTTTGCAGGTAAAGTTGGAAACGAATCAGTAAATATTTCCGGAATTGGCCAAATGGATCGTCGTAGCTGTAAATCTCTATGTGGTGGAATGGGTACATCTGGAACTTGTGCAAAATTCAATTTTAATGAGAATGATTCAGAATCTGAAGTTATTGATTTTGATGAAAAAGAAATGAATGAAGTGTACGATCAATTAAACACAGCAGAAAAAGGTGACCTCATAACACTTGGTAGTCCTCAATTAGGGTTAGAAGAAATTTCTGATCTAACCAGTAAGCTAAAGGGACGTTCATTCAAAAAAAGATGTATGATATTCTGTCCTAGGGCAGTAAAAGAACAAGCAACAAAATTAGGACATACAGGTAAATTGGAAAAAGCTGGATGTGAAATTCTCTCTGATTGTTGTACTTGTCTTACTCCTCTGATCAAAAAAGATGAAGTTGATGCTGTAACCACAAATAGCATTAAAGGAGCATATTATCTGAAAAATTCTAACGGTGTAGATGTTAATTTAAAATCATTATCTCAAATAATTGAAGATGAAACCAAATGAGAAAAATTTTAGTAAAAGGCAAAACTCAAGGTAAAATTCTCAAGTCAGAAAATCCAATTAACTTTCTTGGATCAGTAGATAAAAAAACTTCTGTAATAAGCGATGCACATCACGATCTATTCAAAAAATCTCTCAAAGATTCCATCTTAGTTTTTCCATCTGGAGTAGGAAGTAGTGTTGGAGCATATACAATCTATTCAATCAAGTCCAACAATTCAGCACCACTTGCTATGGTTTGTCAAAAAGTGGACCTTACAGTTGCTACTGGATGTGCACTTGCAAACATCCCTTTAATCACAGTTTCAGACAAAGAGTTTTCTTCACTTAAAACTGGCATGGAAGTTATACTAGATACTGAATCTACAAATCCAATAACTTTTCTTGAATAATTTCTCCCATAGGCTTGATTTCTTTAAAAACAATGCCCTGAAATTTCTGAATTTCAGTTTCTTTGTTTTTCCAACAATCTTTAGGTAACCCTGCCTTTTCACATGTATGTTCAAGAAATTCTTTTTCATTCCATCCGTATTCAACTGGAACTTGAGGCAATAACAAACCAGAATTATATCCGAATTTTACAATTAGGCCATCCTGACCAATCTTTATTTTTGAAGGATATTCAATCGTATCTTTTATATCAATTTTTTTAGGAGGAGTGAGAACTGTTACCTCAAAAGTAATTGAACCCAACTCTTCAAATTTCACTGGAGGAAATCTTGGATCTTCTGTAGCCGCAGCAATCGAAGCTTCTTCTAGTGCATCAAACAATTTTTTATCTGGAAGGGGATATCCTATACAACCACGTAATCCTAGTGGATTATTCAAAGTTACAAAAACCCCAGATTTAAACGCAAAATTTTCTTGAAAATCCTTTTCCAAAATTAACCTTGTATTGTTTTTAAGAAATTCAGTAACGATTCTTCTTGCAGATTTTACCAGAGTTTTACCATCACTTTCTGTAATTATCATATCATCTTTCATTTAGCTCACTTACAAATTTCTGTAGGTTTCTAATATGAGAGCCTTCCCAAAAAATTTTTCCACAATTTTCACATTCCCAAAATTTTTCATTTTGTTCTAAAATTTTGTCTGATATTTTGTTCCTTACTTTGTCCTTGGTAACAAATTTTGTTTTAGTATTACATAAAGGACATCTTGCTCTATCTCCATTAATTTCAATTATTTTCAAATTTAGTTTATCAATTATTTCGTGAAATTGTTTGGTCTCTTCTTGTTTTTCTAAAAATATAGATTTTATTTTAAGTTTTAAGGCCATTTTAACCAGATTTTCATCTCGTGAAATTATTATTCTTTGTTCCTTTCTTGCTAAATTGATCAGATCGTCATCTTGAATATCTGAGGCATACTTAGAATCATATCCCATTAACCTTAATTTTTTAGCAATGTTTCCTAACATAGCATCTACAAAAAATGTTGGGTTATTTTCATAATCATATTGCATCCCCATATCCCACTTCTTTAATCTGACTTTGTCCAGCAGGTAAAACTCGAACAAAGTCATCAATGCTGATTGGTTTTGTTATTTCTTCTTCAAGTTTAGAAAATTCCATCTTAAT
>JARRMG010000003.1:0-16581 GCA_037386265.1 Nitrosopumilaceae archaeon | reverse complement strand
TTTTGGTTATAAATCTTAATGATCACTTTCCATCTTTCTAATATTTTGGACTCGGAAATTTTTTAAATTTTAATTTATTTTAATCATCAGGAGAAGTATCAGAAACAATAATGGTTTCAAGTTGTTGGAAATTATTTGAATCTAAATATGAAACATTTACCTCAACTGTATAGGTCCCACCGCTAACCAAATTTTGTAAAACAAAATAATCACCTTCCCAAAATCCTTTAGAGTTGGTTTTTCCAGTGAGCTGGGATATTTCCTTACCATCAATATTTTTCAAATTTACTTTAATATCTGCACCTTCAATTGCACCACGGCTTTCATAGACTTTTGGATTTGGATTAATTGTTTTATCAAATACTTTAATTTCTATATCATAAACATCATTCCAAAAAGTTCTGATATCTTGTTGGACCAAGACAATAGTCTCTAGAGATTTTAAATTTTCTTGCTCCATAATTTTTATTTCTTGATTAGGGATCGACTCTAATTTTATTGGATCTAATTGATGGTTTCCTACCAGGTAACTATTGATTCTATATTGATCATTGCCTAACCCTTGGGCATAAATTAAAATATTTTCAGAATGAACCACAAAAGAATTTCCCATTAATTTGGTTCTAGCATTTTCGATTTCTACAATACTATCTCCAAATAGTAGAACTCCTTTTTGTAAAGTGGGAATTAATTTACCAAATTTAGAAAGTTGATTTTCTCCAAATTCTAATGACAACACGATATCTCCCTCTTTAGATTCGGCAATTATCTGATTATTTTCAATATCTGCGATTCCAAAAACTGAATTAGGAATTAAAATTAGGAAAAATAATAGTAAAAAAGGTTTTTTCATCACATCTTGAAATATCATCATTTTGTTTAAAACTTTTTTAAAATTTTCTCTTTCTGACATTGCTAAAAATATTGATAGATTTTTAATCCTTAGATTTCTTTGATTTATTAAATTATGATTATTGTAATTGAAGGTGGTGATCAAGCTGGGAAGAAAACTCAAACTGAATTGTTATTCCAGGCTTTGAAAAAAAGGAAAATAAAAACGGCTACCTTTAGTTTTCCAGACTATACCACACCTGTAGGTAAAGAAATTGCAAAATATCTGGGAGGAAAAAGAAAATTCCCTCCTCAAACCATCCACTGTCTTTTAGCCGCTAATAGATGGGAAAAACTAAATGAAATTACAAAAGCTCAATCAAAAAAAAAGATTTTCAATATTTCCTTATGTACCTCTTCTTTAGATTTTGTTGCATCAACAATGTTCCATCGTTTTTTCTTACCAATAGAGACAAATTTGAAAAAAACAAAGACTTTCTTAAAAAAATTTCAAAAATTTATCGAACCATTGCTAAGAAAAAACGATGGAACATTGTTGATGCAACAAAATCTAAAGAAGAGGTACATAAGGAAATATTGAAAATCTTTTCAAAGAAATTAGGATTATGAGAAAAAACTATTTAGATATAATTGATCCAATTCATGACTTTATTCGGGTATATGATCACGAGCTAAAAATTATAGATAATCCAATTTTTCAAAGATTAAGAAGAATTAGACAACTTTCTGGAGCCCATCTGACTTATCCTGCAGCTCAGCATACACGATTTGAACATTCTCTAGGAGTTATGCATATTGCAAGTCAAGCAGGTGAGGCCTTAAGAGAAAAGGGAATTCTAAAACAAGATGATATCGAAAAACTAAGACTCGCAGGTCTTTTACACGATATTGGTCATGGTCCCTTTTCTCATCTTTTTGAGGAAATAATACAAAAGAAAAAAATTTCGCACGAAGATTTTGGCAAAAATATAATTTTAAAATCTTCTATTGGCGATACTCTATCTCAACAGGGTTATGATAAAAAAATAATAACCAAAATTGCATTTGGAGATTCTAAGTTTCAATACTTAAATGAAATTGTGTCTGGTGCCCTTAGTGCAGATATGATGGATTATCTTTTACGTGATGGATATTTTACCGGTGCAGAGCATGCCAAAATTGATCATAAAAGATTAACTCAATCCCTAGACGTTCACAAGAAAAAATTAGCTTTAGAAAAATCAGCTCTATATTCATTTGAATCTATGATGCATTCTAGATACCAAATGTTCAAAGCAGTTTACTTTCACAAAACAGTTAGAGCCGCAGAAGTAATGCTATTAGAAGCCTTACGACTTTCTGATGATGAGTTTGGTTTCACTTCGTTTAATCTCAATGAATATACAAAACTCACTGATGAGTACGTTTTATCTATGCTACTTGCCTCCAAATCTTCCAAACTCAAAAGAGCAAAGAAATTTGCAGAAGATTATCAAAACCGAAAATTGTTAAAATGTGTGTATGAAAGAATTTTAACCAGCAAAACTCTTTTAGAAAAAACTAAGACAAACGAAATTAGGTCTGCTCTTTCTAAAAAATCCAAAGTAGATGAAAATGAGATCTTTGTAGATAGTTCTGTTACTCCCTCAATTCCTTTGGCTCCATCCAAAAAGGAGTCAAAACAAATTATTCTAATTACGCAAGAAAATGGCAAGTCACATGCACAAGAGATACCCATTTCTAAAATTCCGGTAGTTTCTGTAATATCTGGATTCATGAATATTTTGAGAGTATATACTCCTCAAAAAACTAGAAAAAAAGTTGAAATTGCCGCAAAATCAATCTTGGGTGACCTAAAATAATGAAAAAAAGAATTGTAATCAAACTTTCGGGACGGGTATTTGGCATGGATAATGTCAAAGTGCTAAAAGACTATGCTTCATTTTTGGTAAAAATTAGTAAAGTCTGTCAACCCGTAGTCATTGCAGGTGGCGGAAATATCGCACGACACTATATTTCTCATGCAAGATCTTCTGGTGCTGATGAATCTACATTAGATGAATTAGGAATTGAAATCTCCAGGTTAAACGCAAAGCTATTGATTTATGCATTAAAAAATAAGGCGTATTCTCATCCTCCTACTACTTTACAGGAGGTCAGACATGCAGTAGATGATGGTCTAATCGTTGTAACAGGAGGATTACATCCTGGACAAAGTACCAATGGAACAGCAGCACTAATTGCTGAAAAAATTAAAGCAGAACAATTTCTAAACGCTACTGATGTTGATGGAGTTTATGATATGGATCCAAACAAAAACAAAAAGGCAAAAAAATTCAAGCAAATTGAATTAAAAAATCTAAAGAACATGTTAGTGCATGAAGATTCTGTTGCAGGCGGTTATGATCTCATGGATATTGTTGCCTTGAAAATTATTGAAAGATCCAAAATCAAAACTAGAATTTTAAAGGCAGACCCTAAAATTATTGAAAAAGCCATCAATGGTGGCGATGTTGGAACAAAAATCGTTATATCTTAATTTACTCTAACGGTTCATTTTGAATAGTCGGTCTGTCTTCAGTCCAAATTTTTATGGAAGATTCGGGATATTCAGGCACACCTGAATCCCTTAATTTTTTGAAAATATCAAGAGCTTCTTCTTTTTCAACCTTCTTGGATTGAGCCTTTGTGAATCCATCTTTATCTACAATAACAGCAACATATCCCTCTTCGGATCGAATCACGGCAGTAAAATCCTCTTCTCCAACTGGAAAGAATTTTCCATCAATTTTTTTAGTAGTCAGAGTAAGCATTCCAAATCCCGCAACATCAAATAATTTCATTTGAGATTTACTAGCTCTTATTTTTCCTTGTTGCACTGCCTGAAAATACTGCACATAAAATTTTCGTTATAATGGTATAATAACTATCTCAACATTTAAGATATCATAAAGGTAAGTGAAACTGTTGAATCCTAAGATATTTGTCATTGCAGCAATCGTAATTCTAATAGGAATCTTAGGTGCAATTTTCGTGTCAACATCAACTAGTGATACTTTTGATGAAGGTTCAACTCAAGAAATTCAAAACCAAGTTGAACCAGTAACCATTGATTTAGAAAATGTGGAAATTTTGCAAGTCACAGATAGAGCAGCTGTTATTGAAATACAATTCAAGCTTGATAATCCTAATTCTCGGTCAGTTATTGCTCAGCAGTTAAAATATTCCCTTTATGGTTCAAGCGGATCTGAGGAATACAAAATATCATCTGGAGGAATCGGGAAAAGGCCAGAAGGAATGGTTGATGGATCAAACTATTTCACATTACTAAGTAATAATTCAATTATCCTAAAAGATAAAATCACTATCGAGAATCCGGGAAATTCTCCTGAATTGATGGCTATTCTTGAAAGCAGTAATCCTAGCTGGAGAGTAGAGGGTGATATCTTCTTTAACCTTAGTTCAATGACTAGTGGGCAAGAAAATGAAGTTCATTTTGAATTAAAAAAATGATCTAAAGTATCATAGAATTTGAAAATTATGATAATTTGTTTTTAGAGGAAATTGATTGACAAAGTTATAAAAGCCCGTAGGGTTGTTTTTTAACAAATGGCAGAAGCAGGTATGGCAGCATTTGGTGCAGCAGCAGGCGTAGCAATAGCCTTGGCAGTTGTATGCTTTGCATTACGTGGTAAAGGACATCCTGAACCACTGGATTAAACGAAGGAATTCAACCCTTTACAATCTTTTTAATTTAGTTTTCCTTTGATAGCCCTAGCATTTCGGCTAAGGAAAGTTGTTTAGAGTTCTTTTTACTAATAAAGCATCTTTGATAATATTGACAATCCAAACAATTCAGTGATGGCTCTAAAATTGGAGTTTTTTGTTCGTTTAAAAGATCCTTCAAAACCCTTACCCTTCTAATCACCTCCTCAAACATCTTTTTGTCACGAGTAAGAGAAAAGGTAAACTCTTCACTATCCCTAGTAATGTAGATAATCATTCCATCTGATTTATCATAAATCCAGAGACAAGCATTAAGATAGAGAAGATCATTTGCCTGAGGAGATTCTGGAGTCTCTTTGCTGGATCTAAATAAAATAATTATGTCATCAAGAATCATATCTGATTGCCCTTTCAAATTAATATCATCAACCTCGAAAATTTTGGGCTCGCTACCATACTCTAATTTTCGTAGCAAACCACTAGTTAGATCGTTGAATCCTCTTCTTTCAATTTCTTTTGAATCTGTTCTATCATAATAGGATCTTCTTAAACATTGAACTACTTCCTGCAGGTGAATGGTCTTATAATTATCGGAATCAATATCGATTTCTAGCTCCTTACCTATGGAATCTATGGCATTTTTGATTATGTTTCGATAGTCTCTATCTCCCATCATGATAAATCACTTAGAAACGAGATCCATATAGGTTAACTTATAATTTTGGTAAGAAACCTAGAAATTTTTCCAGAGAAGGCAAAAGCCACAAAATGAGCACTAAATCCTAAAACTGCCCCCAAGACCAAATTTCCCGTACTATAATAAATTCCAAGAAATATTCCGAGAGCTGGTATTTTTTGTTCAACAGCATATGCAATTGCTGCCAAATTTCTTACCTCATATGCAGTCAATTTTGTTATGCCAATAATTGTAGCAAAACTGAACATTTTTGTAAAAGATCTTAATGAGGACTGATAAATTTCTAATTCAAACTTTCTTTCAAATTCAGATATTGCATCCAAATCATTCTCTGATTCAGGGATAAGATTCTTGTATCTTGTGCTAGTCAATTCATTGAATGCATCTCTTACAGATGCTGCGCTAATCATTCTGCTGATTAAATCTCTTGATGCAGTAGGTGTGGTTGATGCAATCAAATCTTGAATTTGTTCTTCTTCCAAACCCCAGAATTTTCCACGTATAGCACTTAACAAGTTGTAAAAGTCAATATCCATTCCAATTAATTTTGTAACTTCAGTTTCTCTGCTATTCTTAATAGCTCTACCTAGCTGTTGATACAAAATTTTATCAAAGTAAATATCAAAAATTTGAATATTCTTTTTATCATTGTAAAGCGCAGCAGCTTTTGCAATATCCTCACCAAACTGACTTGAACTTAAACTAGCTACTGTTTCTTCAATATCTTTTGCAACTAGCGCTTTAACAACAATATCTCTTTGCTTGATTAATTCTTCTGCATGAAGATTTATGTGGGCTTCTATTTCTTCTTGTGATTTTCCTAAAACCTTTCCTTTTAGAACTGATTTTAAATTTGAAATAATAAATTTCATGTAATATGCATTGAATATGCTTCTATCACCGGATGTTTTGGCAATTGAATAATGAACATCCGCTAAATGTCCTCTCAAGGCGTTTTCAATTTTCAGAGAAGTATATGGTTTTTGAACATCTGATACTGATTCAGCATAGATTGTATTTTTTATCCTAGTCATTAATTCCTCTAAATCTCTAGATTCTGCTAGTGTTTGAAAATCGGCTTTCTTTAGTAGCTGCCCTCGTTTACTGTATGACTTTACGGAGGCATAGACATTCTTTGAGCCCATTTCAATGGAACTGGTTATGTAACTGATTTTAATGTTTGGCGATTTATTCCTAATTCACCTTATTTTCAGGTAATTTCATTTAGGAACCGAATTGCGTCTTCTTTTTCTTGTTTTGGTAGTTTCAAAAATGCCTCTAAAATCTCTTTTTGAATGCTAAGTGATTCATCATAAATACTTTGTAAATTGGAGAGATCAAAGGGAAGAAGATCTTCAATTTTGTTGTCACAAAAAGCCTTTACATATTTTTGAAAAATTGAATATGTAAAATTGGGACTAGATTTAGACAGATTAGTAATGATCTTCTCAAATTCTTTTTCCTTCGAATCCCCCTTTGAGAAAAACTCTGCAAGTAAACCTTCCTTATTTTCTACCTCTTTGATTGATAATGCAATTAAGATCCCTTTTCTTGTCAAATGGTAAAAGGGAATACCTTTCTCCTGAAGTGCTTTTGGTCCTCTTTTTAGTGGCAATCTACCGTCTTCTTCGGCAATACCCATTGGAAGTAGAATCTCATCAAGGTCCCTGAAAATTCCTGAATAGATATTCTTCCATACAATTCCTTGCCCTTTGGCGATTTTCTGAGAAATACCTGTTCTAGTCCTTTCTGCAGGATTTGCATTACTGGATAAAATTCGTATGATGGATCTTTGCCGGTTTGCCTCTCCTGTTAGACTATTTTCCTTTGTCTTGAAGGTGTCAAATATCGATAATTTCGTGTTTGATTTTACTTTCATGCACTACACCATAACATAATTTTCATTTTCTATGATAATATAAAATTAAACTAAAATATAATAATTTACAAATTTAACAATTCTATGGTCTCAACCCTTAAATAATTTTCAATTTCGATTAAAACAATGAATTCTAGGAACCACAAGTATGCTCTATTACTTGTGGCCGCAGTAGCCATAACAGCAACTGGTGCAATGTCACAAGCATTTGCACAGAGTGTTGATGATGGTATGGACGGATATGTTAAAGGAACCAGTGGAATTTACACAGGAAATCCTAATGAATGCTGGTACGATGATGGCGAAGGCAACATGTTGCCCTGTTTAATTGATACAGGTGATACAGCATGGATGCTTACAGCAACATCTTTAGTACTATTCATGTCTCCAGGAGTCGGATTCTTTTATGGTGGTTTAGCCAGATCAAAGAATATCGTCAATGTACTTGGTATGACCCTTATGGTAATGGGGTTAATGTCAGTACAATGGGTTCTCTGGGGATATTCTCTAGCATTTGCACCAAATGCAGATGAAGGAGCAAATATGTTCATGGGAAGTCTTGATTACGCAGGATTCAACATGGTATCTCACTATGCACCGTTAGGCGAAGTAGGTCCTTGTGGAGACACATGGTCTGCAGCTTATCAGATGAATGCAATGGTTGAGGGAGATGTTTGTAGTCAAGGTTGGCCTGGTACTGTTCCGCATCAGTTATTTGCAATGTTCCAAGCTACATTCGCAATTATCACACCAATTCTAATAATTGGTGGATTAATTGATAGGATAAAGTTTAGTGCATTAGTCATATTCGTACTTCTATGGGGAACATTTGTCTACGATCCAATTGCACATTGGGTCTGGGGAGGTGGCTTTGTAGGAGGAGGTGGAATTGACCTCGATCCAGAACTATCGCCATCATACGCATTAGACTTTGCTGGTGGTACTGTAGTACACATTTCTTCAGGATTTTCTGCATTGGCAGGTGCCTTAGTCCTAGGTAGAAGATTAGGATATGGTAAAGTTCCAATGGAACCACACAACATTCCAATGGTAGTCCTCGGAGCAGGAATACTCTGGTTTGGATGGTTTGGTTTCAACGCAGGAAGTGAAGTAATGGTAGATGGCATTACAGTTAGTGCTTGGACAGTAACCAATACTGCAACAGGTATGGCTGCAGTAACATGGGTACTAGTGTCATGGGCACATACTGGAAAACCAAGTATCGTGGGAGCAGCTTCTGGCGCAGTAGCAGGATTAGTAGCAATTACTCCGGCTTCTGGTTGGGTTGGTCCTATGGCAGCAATAATTATTGGTATTGCAGCTGGTACAATTTGTTATGGAAGTATAGCATTCAAGAATGCACGAAAATGGGACGACGCTCTAGATGTATGGGGAGTACACGGAATGGGTGGTCTTACTGGTGCAATTTTGACTGGTACACTTGCTAGTCCACACATCTGGGATACCGGAGATGGTATTGGTGCATGGACTGGTACAGCAGAGGGTATGGAACAGCAAGCAATCAGCATTATTGGTGCAGCAGTATCAATTGCTTATGCCTTTGGTATTACCATTGTAATCCTGAAAGTAATGGATGCCGTTTGGCCTGGCGGAATCAGAGTCACTCCAAAAGAAGAGGAGATTGGTCTCGATTTGGCACAACACGGAGAAAGAGCATACGTAAACGAATAGAAAAATCCTTTTTCTTTTCTTCTTTTTATTATTCAACCCAAATCAATTTACACATGCTAAAATTATTCCAATCATGTTAGTTTCAACATCTGAATTAAATTCGATTTTAAATGATCCAAGTGTTTTGATAATCGATACTCGCTCCTTCAAAGATTATTCTGGTGGTCATATTCCTGGTGCAGTAAACCTAGATCTCTTTGCTTTTCATTGGATAGATACAACAAAAGAAGGCATTGAAAACTTCAATAAACAAACACAAATGATTCTGTCTTTTGCTGGCGTAACTAATGAAAAATAAGTAATCTTTTATGATGTGATATCAGGAATGCTTGCAGCTCGTGGAGTTTGGATGCTGATGTATTTTTCACATCCAGATGTCGCTATGTTAGATGGAGGGATAAAAAAATGGCGTGAAGAAAATTTGGAGATTGAAACAAAATCCAACAACTTCAAACCAACTAAATATTTAGGCAAAATTAATTCCTCAATTATTACCGGTTTTGAAAATATCCGTGATAATTTAGATACACTGAAAATAATTGATGCAAGATCCATTGGAGAATATGATGGGACGATAGTTAGAGCTGCACAAGCTGGCCGCATCCCAAATGCTATCAATATTGATTGGTCCCTTAATGTAAACGAAAATGGTATTTTCAAAAATGAATCTGAACTCTCAAAGCTTTATGACCTCCCAAAGGATTCTGAAATTGTAACATATTGTCAGGGAGCTTATAGAGCAGCCAACTCTTTTCTTGCTTTGAAAAAACTTGGCTATGAGAATGTAAAATTGTATGTTGGTTCTTGGGGTGAATGGGGAAATAGACTAGATCTTCCTGTTGAAAAATAACTTTATGCTAATTTCACCACGTTGTTTTTGTACTGCAAATGAAATTACTATACATGGGATTTCTAAAGAAACTCAAAGATACTGCAGAAAAAGGCGTTGAAAAAGGAACCGACCTTGGAAAGAAAAGCGTTGAAAAGGGAGCGGAACTTGGCACCAAAGGATATGAGGGACCAAAAGACGCAGCTAAGAAAGGTCACGACAAAGCAAAGAAGGACTAGGTTTTCTAAAATTATTGTAAATTAATTCCTGTCTCAATTGAGCAAATTGTTGTGAACCGCCAACATACCATTTTGTAAAGAACTCATACAAATGCAATCTGAGAGACTGGATATACACAATTAATCCTTCAATCATCATAATTCCCAAGTTCCCTCCTATGATCATTGCAATTGCACCTCCAGACTCTGCACCACCTAATGATGAAAATGCATTGTTAACTGTCAATAATAACGCTGCATGGACAAGGAGCATAATTCCCAGCCGAGCATAACTAATTGTGTGAGCAAGTGCTTCTACTGTTTTTCCAAGAAATACTTCCATTACGACACTTGCAGGGTCTCCTCCATCTTCTGGGTGTTTCTTTGAATGTAGAATTCCTCCAACCATCATTAGTACCATTGAGGCAATTACAATTACTACTGCTATTCTAGTAACAATCCATACTTGGGCCCAATCGCCCAAGAAAACTGTAACCCATGGTACAGCTTCAGTGTGAACTCGTGAATACATATTCATTACATCATATTGGGAACCAATTGCACACATCATAATCACAACGATTCCACCGTATAGTGTAAGATTTGGAATTGCTTCCATATACAAAACAAGTTTCTGACCTGCTTGAGCTAGTCTTTGCATTCTTAGAACCATTGCCCAAACCAAGTGGACTATTCCAAGGAATAACGAAACTTTGAGTATGTTAATTACTTGATCAAATGAGAGTTCTGCAACACTAAGAATTCCAACAATCCAACTTACAGAATAAAGAGCGCCACCTTCTTCTAACAATCCTTCAAATGGACCCATATGATCTAGATGATATCCAAACGCTTCTCCTGCGCCAACACCAGCTATTGCAGCTGAGGCTCCAGAAATTGCAATTAACATTCCCCATCGTGATAAATCACCCTGTCCTTTTACTTTGAATAATAATCCTAATCCCATCAATAGTAATCCGTGACCCATATCTGCAAACATCAAGCCATAGAAGATTGGCCACATTAGAGCAATCATTGGAGTTGGGTCTGGCTCTCCCTTCTTTGGAATTCCCTGACTCTTGGTAATTACCTCAAATGTTCTAACAAATCTCTTGTTATCAAAGAGAGTTGGTAATTCATTGACTAGTTTAGGATCAGTTACGTCTTCAACAATTGAAGTCCATTCATGGGTAGTATCTTGAAACTTCTTTTCCATCTTATTTGGAATAAATCCTTGGATTACAGCAAAGTGCCTAGTACCGCCCGGCTTTCTGAGACTTTCAAGTACATCTTTGGCAACTTGGGCTTTTTCGTGGATAGACAAAATATCCCGTCTTAGACTTTTGGTAAGTTTTGCAATCTGTTTTGCAATTGATGTTTGTTTTTCTGTTAATTCTTTGATTTTATTTGTAGCACTGGCATATGCCTCACTTGGGATTTGAGGCATTCCTTGTGGTATTGTAAATACATTAGAATTAAAACTTCTTAGAACTTTGAGTACTTTTTCAGAATCTTCTGCATCAGAAATTACAAGTAATGCTGATTTTTCTTTATTTTCTAAATCATATTTGTAAATTGTAATACCTTCCAGAGAGCGACTAATCTCTTCAAAGTCTGCAGAATTGATAACAAAGAGATTTGTGTAGAAATATTTCATCAATCCAAATCCTGATAAATCAATATTCAATTTCTTAATCACCTCCAGAGTCTCCTTAAGTGAAGTAAGTTCTTCAATTGCTAGTTTGGTATTTGCAGCTTCCTCCAAAAGCTCAGCAGGTTTCTCAATAATAGAAGGAGCAGTTTCTTTGAGATACCTTACCATGTCTTCAACTTCGTCTATCTCATAATCCTTCTTTTTGATTACAGTTCCCTTGAATAGAATCTCCATAATTCCAACATTTAGTGGGATTCCTAAACCTTTGACTACATCATCAATTTCTTGATATGTTTTTTGGGCCTCTAAGAGAAGATCATCAATTTCTGGAGTCACAAGGTCATTATCTGTCTCAATTTTGTGAAACCATTCAAACTCAGTTAATCTAGAAATTGCTCGTGGAGACTCACTTCTTGGCAAAATAACTGTCCCAAGTTTTAGATCGGCTGTAGCCAAGATAATCAAGTGATTTTTTCTTTGATTTTAATATCTTTCTGATTTGATCAATTCCCAAACATTAAAATCTATTATCGAGTCAACGCCACACATTGGCATCTGATTCTGCACTAGAAAGTACTATAGACAAAATTCTCGGCCAAACAGAATCAAATATTTTATCAAGTCTCAATGAAGCACTCACAGAATCTCAACAAAAATTAGAAAATTCTACTAAAACCCTTGAACAAGAATATGACCAAATCATTAATGATGGTAAGAAGGAGGCTGACAAAATTGAAAAGCAGATTATGGGAAGTGCAGATCTTGAAGCTAGAAACAAACAACTCACCACTGTCGAAGAATCAATTGCTAAAGTATTCTCAAAAGCACTTGACGAAATTGCAAACACAGAGCGTAGTGAAGATTATTCTAATTTAATAAAATCTCTGTTGGATGAATCAACCAAAATCCTTGGAACGACGGAAATCGTTGTTTATACAAACTCCAAAGACAAAGAAATAGTTCAATCAATGTTATCTCAATATCCAGGATCAGAACTGTCTCCTGATTTAATCACATGTCTTGGCGGCGTCAAAGTAAAATCCAAAGATGGTTCTATGACATTTGACAATACTGTTGATGCAAAGATTGAACGATTGAAGCCTTTAATTAGGAAAGATATTGCAACACAATTCGGAGTAGGTAATTAGTATGGCAGCTCAAGGTAGAATTGTTTGGGTAAGTGGTCCGGCTGTAAGAGCAGACGGAATGTCTGATGCAAAAATGTATGAGACTGTAACAGTTGGAGATTCCAAACTCGTAGGTGAAGTAATTAGATTAACAGGAGATGTCGCATTTATCCAAGTTTACGAATCAACAAGTGGATTAAAACCAGGTGAGCCTGTAATTGGTACTGGTAACCCACTTAGTGTACTTTTAGGTCCAGGTATTATTGGACAAATTTATGATGGAATTCAAAGACCACTAAAAGAATTATCAAAAGCCTCAGGTTCATTCATTGGAAGAGGTATTACAACAACTCCTGTAGATTTAACAAAACACTATCACTTTGTTCCAACGGTAAGCGTTGGTGATGAAGTTACTGCAGGAACTGTATTAGGTACTGTTCAAGAAACAGACTTGATTGAACACTCCATAATGGTACCTCCTGACCATAAAGGAGGAAAGATTACCAACATTGTAAGTGAAGGAGACTATGATTTAGAAACTGAGGTTGCGACAACCGAAAAGGACGGACAAAATACTCCATTAAAGATGTATCACAAATGGCCAGTTAGAAAACCACGACCATTCCTAAAAAGATATGATCCAACAGTTCCATTGCTAACAGGACAACGTGTAATTGACACATTTTTCCCAATTGCCAAAGGTGGTACAGGGTCTATTCCTGGAGCATTTGGAACAGGTAAAACAGTAACCTTACACCAAATCGCAAAATGGGCTGATTCTCAAGTCGTTGTGTACATTGGATGTGGTGAAAGAGGAAATGAGATGACAGAAGTACTGGTAGAATTTCCTGAACTTAAAGATCCAAGAACTGGAAAACCACTTATGGATAGAACGGTTTTGGTAGCAAATACCAGTAACATGCCAGTAGCAGCAAGAGAAGCAAGTATCTACACTGGTGTAACCATTGCTGAATATTATAGAGATATGGGAAAAGACGTTGTACTTGTAGCAGACTCTACCAGCAGATGGGCCGAATCACTCCGTGAGATGAGTGGACGTCTAGAAGAAATGCCTGCAGAGGAAGGTTACCCATCATATCTTGCATCAAGATTAGCAGAATTTTATGAAAGAGCCGGACGTGTAAGAGCTTCTGGAAGCCCAGACCGTGATGGCTCCGTAACTCTAGTTGGAGCAGTTTCTCCATCAGGTGGTGACTTTACAGAACCAGTAACAACACACACAATGAGATTTATCAAAACTTTCTGGGCCTTGGATGCAAAGCTTGCATACTCTAGACACTATCCCTCAATTAACTGGATGAACAGCTATTCTGGTTATTTGGCAGATATTGCAAAATGGTGGGGAGAGAACATCAATGAAGATTGGTTAAGTCTTAGAAGTGAAGCTTATGGAGTTTTGCAAAGAGAAGACACACTAAAAGAAATTGTTAGACTTTTAGGTCCTGAAGCTTTACCTGATGAAGAAAAATTAATTCTTGAAGTTGCGAGAATGGTAAAGATTGGTTTGTTACAACAAAACTCATTTGATGATGTTGATACTTATTGTAGTCCCGAAAAACAATACAAGCTTCTAAAACTACTAGTAGACTTTTACAAGAGAGGACAGCAAGCCCTCAAAGAAGGAGCATCATTGGCAGATATTAGAGCAATGTCAATTGTTGGTTCTATGCTCAAAGCCAGAATGGATATTAAAGATGATGAGATGCCAAAACTTGATCAGTTAGACGTAGATATGCAAGAACAATTCAAAAACATTACAGGAGTGAAAGTTCAAAATTGAGTGCTGAAGGTGGAGTTCAATACAGTAAGATTGCAGAAATTAAAGGCCCACTGGTAGTAGTTGATGATGTTTCAAATGCAGCTTTTGATGAACTTGTAGAGATTGAAACAAATGAAGGTGAAAGAAGACTAGGAAAAGTTCTTGAAGTTGGAAATGGTAAAGCAATCGTTCAGGTTTTTGAAGGAACAACTGGACTATCCATATCTGGAACTAATGCAAAATTTGTTGGCAAAGTCATGGAAATGCCAGTATCAAAAGAGGTACTTGGAAGAGTCTTTGATGGTTTAGGAAGACCAAAGGATGGATTACCAGATCCAATTGCTGATCAATTTATTGATATTAATGGTGAACCAATGAATCCTGAACAAAGAGAGTATCCTAAAGACTTCATTCAGACAGGAGTTTCAGTAATCGATGGAATGATTACTTTGGTTAGGGGACAAAAACTTCCAATATTTTCAGGTTCTGGTATGTCACACAACTTAGTAGCAGCACAAATAGCAAGACAGGCAAGTGTAATTGGTACACAAGATGACTTTGCTGTAGTTTTTGCAGCCATTGGTGTGCAATACAGTGAAGCAGAATATTTTAGAAGAAGTCTTGAGGAATCTGGTGCTCTTAAAAGAAGCGTTCTTTTCTTAAACACAGCAGATGATCCAGCAATTGAAAGAATCATTACTCCTCGTGTTGCATTAACAGTTGCCGAATACTTGGCTTTTGAACTTGGAATGCACGTTTTAGTTATACTCACAGACATGACAAACTATGCTGAGGCATTAAGAGAGATCAGCGCCGCAAGAGAAGAAGTGCCAGGAAGAAAAGGATATCCTGGTTATCTTTACACTGACTTGTCAACAATTTATGAAAGAGCAGGAAAACTAAACGGTAAAAATGGAAGTGTAACGCAGGTTCCAATCCTATCAATGCCATCAGATGATATTACTCACCCAATTCCAGACTTGACTGGATATATCACAGAAGGTCAAGTTGTGCTTGGTAGAGATTTATTCAGACAGGGAGTATATCCACCGGTAAACATCTTGATGAGTCTTAGTAGATTAATGAAAGACGGAATCGGGGAAGGAAGTACAAGGGCAGATCACGGCGAAGTCTCTAACCAAGTTTATGATGCATATTCAAGAGCACAAGAAGTAAGGGCCCTTGCAGGTATTGTTGGTAAAGCAGGATTAACCGAGATTGATTTGAAATACATGGATGTAGGAGATGCCTTTGAAAAAGAGTTCTTAACCCAAGCAACTGATGAAAATAGAACTATTGAAGAAACTCTTGGTATTTTGTGGAAGATTGTTTCAAAACTACCAAGGAACGAGATTACAAAAATCAAAGACAAATACATAGACCAATATTATCAGGAAACGTAGCAAAATGTCATTTGGACAGAATGTAGCTGCGACAAAAATTGAACTGCTAAAATACAAAAAATCAAGCCAAGTTGCAATAATGGTTCAAAAAATTCTCGATGATAAGCGTAAAGTTTTGCTAAAAAACATAGAAGAAATGATCCAGGAAGCTTCTAAAGCTCGAGGAGGGATTTGGGATCCCTTACAAGATATTTACAAATCCGTCAATGAGGCATATCTTGCACTTGGCACTGGAACAGTCGATTCAGTTGCAGAGTCAACTCCACCGGTAATGGAAGTTGACATCCACGTGAGAAGAGTAGTAGACGTAAAAATCCCGGCTCTTACTGTTACTGAAAAAGATACAAAGTCAATGCCTTATGGTTTTGCTGATACCAACTCCTCTATTGACAGAGCAGCAAAACAGATCAAAGTATTACTTCCAAAAATTTGCAAAGCTGCAGAATATGAAAACTCAATTTTTAGTCTTGCAAAGGCACTGGAAAAAACACAAAAACTTCTAAATGCTCTTGAAAATGTAATTATTCCTCAGTATAAAGAAAAAATTCGTTTTATTCTTGCTACGCTTGAAGAGCGTGAAAGAGAAGATTTCGCAAAGTTAAAAAAAGTCAAAGCTAAGATGGAGAGCAGGAGCTAATGGCAAAAGAAGAAATAAAAAAATTAATTGAAAACTCTAAAAAAGTATTAGAGCAAGATCATGAGAAATTTTCTCAATCAATAAAAGACGACCTTCAATCTTTCAAAA
>JARRMG010000002.1:0-13071 GCA_037386265.1 Nitrosopumilaceae archaeon | reverse complement strand
AGGAAAATATGAAGTGACAGTTGAATCTGATTTTGAAACCAAAAAATTGGTGTTTGATGTTGTGCTTCCCTCCGAAATAGAAAAACCCGCACAAACAATTATTGAAAAAGTTAACAGCCTGCCTAATGATTCTATCTCGATTGACACAAGGCAAAAACAATTTGATTCTTTGGAAGCAGGACCACGAGTATTGATGGGCTCCCTTGTGACCTCTGCACGTGGAGAGGAACCAAATGTTAATCTCCGAGTTATTTCAGAGTCTGGCGTTTGTGTGATAGGTCCTGAGGATAGTTGCTTGGTACAAGATTCTACAAGAAAGCCAGGAGAAATTTATGATGTTGTAGAAGTTGATGGTATTGCTCTTAAGGTACGATACAGCGGACCTGATGCACGAGTAGAAAAATTCTCCATATTGCCCGAATCCTCTACTTCTATGTTGCCTGATTCAATTTGGGATGTACAGGTAGTAAAGGATGATCAGGCCTCTAGATTGTATTATAAAATAAATTACTCTTCTTTAGAGTAACCTCCAAATAGAAATTTGTGTGTCTGAATTCATTGAAATTACATGTTTTAAGATTCAATCAAGATGACCCATTTTGGATCCCTTCTCAGAAAGAACCCTGCTTCCAAAAGACAAGGACTTGATTAGCTCTATTGTTGGAATTGACTGCTCTTGGAATTTGGCAGATCAGGCATTCTCAAAAAAATTTATTGGAATTAAAAGAAAATTACCTCCTCTTTTAGCAGGAAATCCTGTAAACTATTCTAAACTAAACAAGCTTACAACTGCAGAAGCAATGGCTGCTTCATTGTTTATCTTGGGATTCAAGCAAGATGCTCTTAAATTACTTGATAAATTCAAGTGGGGTCATACATTTTATGAACTAAATCATAATATTTTGGAGGAATACTCAAAAACAGAATCTGAAGATGATGTGTATGCCATTCTTCAAGACTATGGGTTAAATCACTAGGTTACTTTCGTCTTTTCAAGTAAACACTAGATCCAATAGCGATTATGATTATTGGAATCAATATCCATAAGATTAATTCCTCATCTTCAAGAAACTGCATTTTATCCTGAGTGGTTGTTGGCATGCTGCTCTGATTTTCTATTGCCAAAAAGCTAGTAGAATAAAAATCAGGTTTTAAAACAGAGTCTGATATGGCAAAAATCTTGAGGTCATTAGCACCTATCCCTAATTCTTTTGTGGTTTTTTCAGAAATTGTTATTGTGGTTGAATCATCTGTGACTGGAATGGTATCTGATGCGATTCGCTCTCCCTTGTTGTTGTTAAGGAAGTAAAGTATTGAATCTGTTTGTATGGTGTCAATTTGAATCTGTAATTCTGTGTTCTTTTGAATTATTTTTGGATTTGCCACTTTTGTGATTTTTGGAAATTCTGTATTTTCAAACTCTGCCCAGTGTCCTGCTCTAAAAGGGTATGATTCGTCTTCAAAGGCTAAAACTGTAATTGTTCGTGATTCAGGAGAGTATGAATCAAGATAAAATGGCCCGTTACTAATTATTGCATGATTATTTTTTTCAATCCAATTAGAAGATGAAGTGTATCTTTTATCATAATAATCGAAATTTGATTCCATTTGTTTTAGCGCAGCTGGGATGTGTTGATTGCTTTTGAATTCATCAAGGTAACCTTGAATGACTTTGGCATCATTTGGAATAATTAGGGAAACCCAATTAACATTCTTGCTTGCAGCCCCCGATCTTGATATTGAAACTTTACCATCCATAACTGCCTGCTCGATGGCTGTAAATATTTCCCAAGGCATTGTATTCCACAATGATGCCCAATCAGCTATTTCTCCTTCATCAAAATGCCAAAAATCTACATAAACTTCAATTGTATTCTCATCAATTGGTCTTACTCCTATTAATGTCTGAACAGATTGTGCAGCTCGTGGAGTGAATTCTGTATCAACTGTTTTATCATTTTCATCTACCTGTGTTCCCCACTCAATTGTAAAATACAAAGAATGCAACACATCATTCATATCCATTTTTTGTCCATTATGCCAATTACTGAATTTTAGGTCAAAAGTTACTTTGCTTATTGCCTGAGCATCTTTTTCAACTTTTTTCCATTCTTGTGTTATAGGATCCCATATTATTGCATCATCTGGAATGTCTAATTGTCCTTCAGGACCTGCAGTATCTACTGTCCAATTACCGCGGATTGGTAAGATTTCTCCCGTAAATGGATGTGGGAATGTAATTGGGTCTGACAAAATCCCCCAGATTTGTCTGCTATAAGAGTCACTAAATCCCATCACAGGATTCCAAGCTCCTTGATAAATTTGTTTTACTCCAATTACCAATTCATCATTTTCGCTTTTAGCATTAATTGGAGTGAATCTGCTTGGGACTCCTGCGCCAAAATCATTTACAACTCCATTAATATTTTCATTAACAACATATTGGTCTACCTTACTTGCTAAAAATATCCTAACTGATTCATTTACTCCCTCTACAGTTGCTTTTTGAATTAACTCCTCTCGTTCTTCTGATGATGAAAAATTACCCGTATAGATTTTTTGAGATAGTGAATCTATGTAATCATTTTGATAATTCCAATATGTTGGATCATTAAAACCTGGCATGTTTGAAAACCAAGGTGAATACATTTGACCTAGTCCTACAGAATCATATTTTACAAATGCGGATTTATTCCACCCTTCAGTATACAAATTCCATTTTAAATCTGCAGGATTCGAACCATATACAATAACAAATGCCTTGTTTAAATCTCCAAAATCTTTTTTAACAGTAAATCCAATTCGTTCTAATTCAGATGCCAAAATCTCCCCAATGGATTTCCTGACTGGGTCATCACTTCTAATGAAAAAAGTAATCTCTACTGGGGCTCCATCTAGTTCCCATTTGCCGTTGATTTTGGTTGCTCCTTCATCCAGAAGATTTTTTGTAATTATTTCTTCACCAAGTGTTGGATTGTATCTGAAATTAAATGACTCTAACTGTTCAATTATTGCAAGATATGCAGGATCAAATGGACCATAGTTTGAAATCATTGGGGCGCCATAACCTGCCATTAACTCGTTTACAATTAATTTTCTATCTACTAGATAATTCAAGGCAAATCTATTTTCTTTAATAGAAAACGGATTGAATTTTTCCGTCTCTGCAGGATTTACCAGTATGCTGTAGGAACCGCTAGGCGAATCATACACATTCAATCCCTCTCTAGACTTTGTATTCTCAAGTCTGTCTGCTGAAATTCTGTAATAATACAAGTCCAGATTTCCATTTCTTACTTCCTCAAGGGCAGTATTTTCATCAAGATATTGAATAAATCGGATTGAATCTACGTACGAATTTTTTTCTGCAAAGACCTGAGTTAAACCAAAAGTTGCAATTGCAATAGCTAGTATTCCCACTAGCAATAATTTCATGTTCATAATTTGAGATGGTCTTAATAAAACTTATTTCATTATAACCACTCGTTAATAGCTCCTAAAACCTATATCATCTCAATTACAAATGAAAATTCGAATGAAGTTTACAAAAAACAGGTTGTCTGGATTGCAAGGATTAATTCCAGGAGGAATTTCTGTTGAAGATTTTTCTGCAATCATCAAAACTAACACTGATGAATCTAAAAAAATATTGGATACTTATCTAAAAAACGGTATAGGGACCAAACAAAAAGACAAATACTATTTTGAAGAGAGCGACAAACTAAAAGCATCTCTTCTACTACTCGAAAATGGATTTCCCCTTGATGAAATAGCTGTTTTTTTGAATTGGAAAGACTTTGAAGGGCTTACTGCAGAAATTTTAGCCTCAAAAAATTTTGCTGTCATAAAAAATTTAATACTTACAAAACCCAGAATGGAAATTGATGTCATAGGAATAAGATTGGGAATAGCCATGCTTATTGATTGCAAACATTGGAAAAGATACAACTCTTCGACTTTAACTGAAGCAGTTAAAAAACAAGTGGCAAGGACTAAACACTATATTTCTAAAACTCCGGGAGCAATGGCTGTTCCTGTAATTGTTACTCTGTATCAAGACAAAATTGATTTTATTGATAGAGTTCCAATTGTTCCAATTTTTCAATTCTCTTCATTTGTGGATGAATTTTATGGGAATCTCGAGGAGATGAAGACAATGAAAAATTAAGATAAATTCTACTGAAACACCTTTTGGTTAGTATTTCACCATCCCACATTTGATACATGATATAGTACCATTACGACCATATTTGTGACCTCCTTCGTCGCATCCTACAGACACCTCATATTGGAATTTATCTAAAAACTCGCGAATCTTTCTCCCATTTTTAGTCATTATAAAATATGTTTGATGATTTGAAACATTAGGTTTGATTAGCTCTAATACGGAACCTTCTGTATTACAGCTTAATGGAACTCTTTTAGGGAATACGCGTACAAAATATGATGAAAGAGGATGCTTGTGATTGCAGCCCTGAACTTTGTAAAACACAAGATACTAGTTATCATAAACATGTAAAAGATTCATGTATACACATTGATGGAACAAGTCATAACATCAATAAATCCAAAGACAAGATAACTTAATCGGGTGTATTTTTAGATTTTAAAGAAATAGACTTGTCAAAAACAAAACAACGCAACCAATCATGAAGCCTTTTGTAATTTTAAGAGAGTTGTCTAATGCTTTTGAATAATCTTCAAAAATCCCCTCGCCCATTATTTTTACCTCTGTTTGATTCTCAAGTATTTCGTATTTTGCTTCAGAAATGTTATTTTCTGCCTTTTTAGCAATTTCAAATAACCAACCTGATAATTTATCTGCTCCAGTTATCAAACCCAGATGGTAATACCCATTTTTGTTTCGTGCCTTTACTCTTGCAAAGTGTGTATCTGATGTACATATCTCTAAAAGATCATAATTTTTATCGGCAAAATTCTGAACGATTTTTTCTCTAACTCCATTTTCCATGTTGTTTGCATCGGCCCAACCTAGAAAGTATTTTTTATCCTTTATTTTTAGGCACATTACTCCTAATCCTCCCATGCCAAGGTCTTCAGTCCATACATCCATGTCGTCAGAATTTGCATAACCAAATTCTATAGGGTAACTCTCCTTTGCAATTAGCGAGTCCAAGCAAGATTTTGCAGCCTTTGACATATCCTCTGCATCTTCTTTTGATATTTCTTTACCCATTGCATTATGCGTGTCAACGATTAGTGGTTTTGAATAATTTCTATTCTTTGCATATTGCTCGATATCTTTTTTCATATAACTTGGAATATCCTCCATACCATGAGGGGATAATGACAAGAATAACAAAGGATTTTTTCCAAATAACAAACCAATCACTCTTGATTTGTTGATTTGAACAGTTACTGGCTCTGTACATGTCAATCCTTCTTCTTTTGTTACGCAATTATCCAGATTTTTGAGATAGTTTTCGACTTCATTTCGAGATGGAAGATTAAGTGAATGGTCTGAAATACTGTGCATAACCATGGCTGATGAATCAAGATTTTTGTAAATTAGGTATGGGATGTTACTTCCTCCAACTGGGTGATATGGTCCAGGGTGGATTTCTGGTAATACCATTCTAAAATCTGTTTTTTGCTTTGGAGAATGAAGTCTAATTTGAGTTGTTGCAACTTTGGTTTTACTTGATCTTTGCTCCATAATTTCCTCTGCTTCAGTAAAATCATTTTTTTGAGATGCCAAGTATGCTTGGATTGTCTTGTGAGTGCTTTCCATCTCTGGTCTTCCTGCTCTGTCAGTAAGTACAGACCAGACACTGGCGATTATAAGAAATGAGATTCCATATCCAATCGTAATGGGATCCGTTAACATTGGTAACCACATATTTTGAGGAATTAGCACCAAGAACATTGAAAGTGGTTGCACAAAACAAATTGTCCATGCTTTTTTGATATTGACTCCTAATGTAGTTGTAAAAATTCCTATTCTGAAACTGGCAAATAGAAACATTCCAAAGGTTATAAAAAATAATGAAATTTCTTTAGATAAAACAACACTTGCAGCTATTCCCATTACTATTGTTAAAAGCCAAATTAGATTGCCAAACAATGATGCATGTAGTGCTTTGGAATACTCTTTTCTTTTTGTAAATCTAGAATCAATTAATTGTGTAACTCCTAAAATTGCAACCACTGCTGGAATTCTAAACCAAAAATCTTCAGAACCTAAATACAAAATATAGGTGATAGCTGTAATGGCAACTCCGACAAGAAGTGATGCAACTAGGGAGAAATAATGCGATGAGGGGTTGATTAGTGTAAGAGAAAATCTATTATGAATATTTGAAACCCCATCTGCTGATTTTTCCATTGTTTGATCACGGAGTTAGGAGTAGTTCTATTGACCATGAAATGACTATTAGACTTATTGGTATGCTAACAACAATTTTTGGATCTATTTTGAAACCTTTTGTCTCGTCTTCAAAGAATCTCATCAAACCTCCGCTTGATGCTGGCAAAGGGGCTGATTTTTTATTACTACTCATGGTTAATTCTCAAGCGCTTGATTTTGACATAAAAACTTTATTGTTATTTTTTGATCTTATCTATCGCATCGATGACTGAGTTTAGTGATTTTAGAATGGCCTGCTGTTTCTCATGATCGGTTTCATGCTCAAGTTCCTTTGATAATGATTGAAGTTTGTTCTCAAGTATGTCTAGGAGATTAGTTTTTTGCTCTTTGTTATTTTGCTGAGGGACATTCCTTTTCTCCGGTTCTCTCCCACAAGAAACACAGAGTGCATGCCCTTCCTTCATGACCCTTACTCCCGAGCAGTATGGACAAGGCTCTTTCAACATGGTGGCTCCTTGCAACAGCATCTCAACTGCTCTCTTGGTAAGATCATTTGACATGTTTTTCATTAAATTCTCTGTTTAAAAAATCTCATTATTGTGCATTTCAAAATATTTCTAAGAAGGCTTAATAGTGCGTTAAAGGAAGATTTTTCGAACGAATGGCGGTAATTTGTAATATCTGTGGCCTTCCTGAAGATCTTTGTGCATGTGGCGAATTAGCAAAAGATAGTACCAAAATAATCATTCGATTAGAAACTAGACGATTTAAGAAAAAAGGCACAATGATAGAGGGATTAGACTCAAAATTAAACAACCTTGAAAATGTTGCCAAGGAATTAAAAAACAAATACGCCTGCGGTGGAACTGCCAAAGAAGGTTACATCTTTTTACAAGGAGATCATAGGGACACAATAAAGGAGACTTTGATAGGCCTTGGATTTCCTGAGGCAAGCATTGAACTCCACTAGGTAAATTGAAAAATTCAAATAAAGTTATCCAAGCCATTGGAATTCCTCACTCTGCATTACTTTCCGTTATTTTTGGGATGATGATCTTGTCATTTCCTCTTGGAGCCTTTGTGATTTTTCATACTGAGGTGGGTGATGACATTAATTTTGAATTCCCATTAAATGAATTTGAAATATTTGTTGCAGGCATTGGAATTTCAATTCCTGTAGATGTGGAGATTGGTGATGCATTTATTGTTCTTTGGATTGTATATGTTGTATTATTTACATTTGCCTTACTTGGTCCAAAAGATGGGTTTCTTAAAACAATGTCTTCACTATTATCGCATGGAAGATTAAAGACCAAATCCAACTATCTAGTTGCAGTTACAAAATGGTTCTCAATTTTGATTTTAGTTTCAGCAATAATTAACTTCGTCCAGGAGATATTTGGAATTTCAACGATTCCTCCGGTTGCGGAAAATAACTTGATACAATTTTTTTATGTTACACTTGCTCCTCTCACTGAGGAGGTTGGTTTTAGACTCCTTTTGATTGGTTTTCCACTGTTTGCAATTTATTCGCACAAATCATCGATAAAACATTTTTTCAAATCCTTATGGTCTCCTGATAATTTGCATGTCTATGATTCGAAGAGGGCAATAATTTTGATTGTTGTAGTGGCTGTCTTTTTTGGTTTGTCTCATGTAATATCGGGAGATCCTTGGAGTGATGGAAAGTTTGCCCAAGCTACAGCAAGTGGAATAATTTTGGGATGGATTTATTTTAGATTTGGATTGATATCTGCCATTCTTGTTCACTGGGCAACAAACTACTTTGTATTTTCTTATGTGAACTTTATTTCCCAAGTAAGTTTGATATCTGTAGAAGAAGCCTTTTCTCATTCTTTAGTACACACAATGGAAATAATATTTTTAATTTCTGGAGTATTATCTGCATGTATTTTGATTTTGAGCTATTTTAATTCTAAAAAGAAACCGTCTCTAGAGATTTAAAGCCACTTTTAGTCCTTTGTACCTATTTCGTATTGTCACTTCAGTCACACCCGCAGCTTCTGCTACATCTCTCTGTGTTTTGTTTTCCCCATTTGTAACGCATGCAACATATAATGCTGCAGCTGCTAACCCCATAGGATCTTTTCCTGCAGAAATTTTTAGCTCTTCTGCAGTTTGCAATATTTTGGTTGCCTTTCGTTTTGTTTTTTCAGATAATCCGGCTTTGCTTGCAATTCTTGCAATGCATTTTACTGGATCTACAACTGGCATTTTTAATTCCAGTTCTCTTAACAATAGGCGATAACATCTTGCAATATCTTTTCTTTTGATATTGCTTGATTGTCCAATGTCTTTTAACGTTCTTGGAGTTTCTGTATCTCTGCAAGCTGCATAAAGTGCTGATGCAATTAAAGCAGAAATTGATCTCCCGCGAACTAATCCTTTTTCTAGGGCTTTTCGATAAATGTAAGCTGCTTTTTCAATAACTGAATCTCCAACTGCAAGCTTATCCTTTAGTCTATCTAATTCGCTAAATGCTTGCCTAAAGTTTCTATCAACAGGTTCATGGACTTGACTTCTACTGTCCCACGTTCGAAGTCTTTCAATTGTACTTTTCATTGCAGCAGTTAGTGGCTTTCCTGTAGCATCTCTGTTTTGAGGATTGATTACAGTTGCAAGTCCCATGTCATGCATTGCCAAAGAAGTAGGAACTCCTGCTCTACTCTTGTTTTCTCCTTCGTTAGAAAATGACCTCCATTCTGGACCTGATTCATCTACTTTTTCGGTAATTACAAACCCACATTTTCCACAAAAATTTTCACCTGTGTTTGCATCTGTTACTAGAGTGCCCTTTCCACATCTTGGACATCTGTCTTTTTGATTTCCACTTTCAACCATATTCATAACTCCTGCGACATTTAATTATAATATTTAACCATTGCTGTATTATTATATATAAGCTTTTTGCAGATCTAAGCCTAATTTGGGTTATTTTTAGTGAAAATGGGGAAATAATTGCTTCTTTTTACTCTAGAATGCTTTGAATTTTTTTCGCGACCTCTGGTTTTTCATTTTGACCAAGTAAAAACTTCAAATCCTCGTAATTATCTACATCCCACATTATCCTTTTTGCAAATACTAGCGATACATCTCTTGTAATTTCTTTGGCTGTGCTCATGTGTATTTTGTAACTATCTTCATCATAGTGTGTTTTCATTAAATCAATTGGCATTCTTACCAACGCATTTGTACCGTCAAACCTTCTGGAGGGAACAACAATTACAAAATTTACATCTGCCTTGAATTTTAGGACAAATTCAATATCTTGAGTTTTCATATATGGTATGTCTTGAGGAAAAACAACTGACGCATCAAATTTATTTTTTATTAGATAATCATCTGCTAATGAAACTGCATTATTCACTCCTGTTTCTTCTGTGTCTGTGATTGGAATTACCTCAAACTTTTTACAAACCTCCAAAGCTCTTGGGTCTTTGGTAACTACTATTATCTTGTCAATTAGAGGTGATATTGTTAAGGTATGAAGAATCTCTTCTAACATTATCTCACAAATTTTTTCAGTTTTTTCTGAGGATAAACCAAGTCTTGTCTTGGCTTTAGAAAATGTTTTTACGGGAATTATTGCTGCGGTTTTCAAACTACACGTGAACTTGTTTTAAAATAAAATTGGCTAGAGCATCTTCTGCAATTTTGTTTTTCATTGTAATCTTGGTTTCATATCCTTTCATGTCGAGGTTTTGAATTTTCTTTAACAATGCTTTGTCTTTGGTATCTACAATAATATTTGAGCAAACATCGGAATACATTTTGGCCAATCCATACGCATTTGTTTCGATACCAGCTGCTTCCATGTATTTAGCTGCTGGACCTGTAATTGCTTTCTCACCAATTAAGGGGCTTATTGCAATTACTTTTCTCTTTATTTTTGAGAGTTCTTTTCTAATTCCTTTTATCTGAAGCATTGGTCCAATTGATGTCAATGGATTTCCTGGTGCAAGAATTACCAAGTCTGCATCATGAATGGCATTAACTGCCTCGGGATTTGGTCTTGCTTTTTCTGCCCCGATGTATTGAATTCCTTCAACTTTGTCTTTTCCTCTATGTTTCACCCAATATTCCTGAAGATGCAATTCTCCCTTGTCCGTAGTAATCCTTGTCTCGACACTATTGTCAGTAACTGGGATTATGTTTGCACTAACTGCAAATTTTTCACACATCCATTTTGTAATGTCACTCAAATTCTTGCCATTCTTTAGCATATTTGTTCTAATCAAATGGGTTGCTGCATCTCTGTCTCCTACTCTGAACCAAGTTTCTTCACCGAAGATTTCCATTTGTCTTAAAAAGTTGAATGTATCTTTTTTAATCCCCCATCCTCTTTCTTGGTCAAGCAAGTCTGCAAGACCATAAATTATCGTGTCAATGTCCGGGCACACATAAAGTCCGTATAACCAGTAATTGTCCCCCACATTAGAGATTACATTTACTTTGATGTCTTGTGAGACTAAACCTCTAACTAGTTTGACAGAACCTGTCCCTCCTGCTAAAATTGTAACCATCATATCTTTTCTAAAACCGTAAGTTCTGAGAATAATACTCCATATTACTTTTTCAAAAAAACGCGATCTGTTTTGAGGATAAGTTTATTACTCTTAATCGAAGCAATTATTCTGTGTCTAGGGTAGTCGCTCTAACTATTCTTCTTGCCAGTATTCTTATTGTTAGTTCTAGTTCTCCTGCTTGGGCAGCTCAAATGGATGCTCGAATTAATCCTAACAGCGATGAATCATTCTTTAAAGTAAATTATCAAAAAACAGTCTTCATAGAATATCCCAACGGAGGAACTCTATTTGATGAATTGCATACAAAAGAGTGGACAGTCAGTGGAACTGCCGATGAGAGCAATCCTGAAGTTCGTGCCTTAATTGATAGACTAAATTCCAAAATTCAAAATGATGGTAGTGGTTCTACAATTTCTGCGTTAACTGTCACTTATGATTTTCATCTTAAAGGAAGAAATCTGAATACTTCAATTGACTATAAAGTAATCTTGGAGGGAACTTTGACTGATTATGTGGTTTCAAAAGATCAGACAAAAACTCTAGTCGACATGGGTTGGAGAGGATTAACCGTAACTGATCCAGTCGTAATAGATGGTGTCGAAATTAATCATCCTATCTCTGTTCTCCAAGAAGATGAACCTGTCGTATACAATATTCTAAAAGGAAGTGAAGCTGAAGAAATTTTATCTAAGAATCTTATTGATGCTGAATTTATTAAAAATCAACCAATGACAAATTGGCATTTCTTATTTGATCCAACCGGAATCAATGTTGATGCCAGCGGATTTGGTTTGGATGAATCAATCTCTGGATTTGTTGTATCTCACTGGACAATGGGCGAAAGCAGTCTTAGGGAAGGAAGACAAGTAGAAAGAGTTTTTACAGCCGATGTTGTTGCTGATAAAAATTACGTTGTGAGAAGTGTACAATCAGCTGATGCAGCTAACCTCTCATCCATTGGATTTGGTGCACTAGATAAACTGGAAGGTGTAGAAATTGTAGGAATTACTCCCACCGCACCTGAAGGATTTGCAACAACTTCAACTGGTGAATTTCCAGTACTCATTGTATATGGAATGGCCGGAATGGCTGCAATTGGTGGGATAGGATTTTTCATTTTTAGCAACAGGGCCCTTAAGAATCAAGAAACTGCGCAAACTGGAATTGACCCAAGCAGATTAACTGGTTATCAAACTAGTGCTTCATCTGGAGGATATCAAACCAACAGAGGAGAGGCACAATTACGAGATGATACAGGTTATGAGCAAACTCGCAGTGTATATGAATCTGAGACTACGCAGGCACCCCCACCATCAACTGCCCCTGCAGAAGAAGAGGCAGCATGTGGATGCGCAGCATCAGCTGAAATGGGTTCAGAATGTGACTGTGAGATGCAAGGTTCTTGTCTTTGTGATGCATCTTGTAGGTGTAATGCAGATATCTGCAAAGACCAAGCAAGTTCAATGAGCTAGTCGGTAAAAACTAAAAATTATTTTTAAAAAAATTGAGTGTGCTGGGAGTAACCCTCCTTTTGTTTTCACGATATTTCGCTTTGCAGCCTACCTGAACTTGGTACAGGATCCTACAGTTCTGTTTGGCTTTGCTTCATGTGGGTCGTCTTTTTCATTCCTTCTTTGGAAACCTCAGGTTTTGCCATCACAGTGCGCCAAGTCGGATTTTTTTCTGCTCCGTTGCCAATCATCTCTGATTATCCATCTCCGGATCACATTTCCTGTATGAAGGGAGGAGTTTCCTCTGCCGTAGCAGCGTGTCGTGCTCCAGCTCACACAACATCTATTATATTTGATTTAATTTGAAGATATCTTTTTTTGGTTTGGTTCCAATGATAAACAAGGTTCCAAACTCTTTTTTCCATTTTTTTCTACTATTTTTATCCTTGATATGTTTTGTTTTGGTTTCAAACCCTGTGTCTTTGAAAATCTTTTTCCACTCGCTTTTAGAATGCAAATGCATTTTTAAATTCATCTTTTTTGCCCAATGAGCAGTTGCCTTGTTATCTGTGTAAAAGTCTGTACCGCAAAAAAACTTTCCGCTTGGTTTCAACAATTTGTATATTTTTTTAAGTGCAACATCAATAGAACGTGCATAATATAGTGACTCCATCGAGAAAACATAATCAAATTTTCCTTTGTATTTCCAAGCCTCAACATCTGTATGGATATATTGTTCAATTGA
>JARRMG010000001.1:0-16180 GCA_037386265.1 Nitrosopumilaceae archaeon | reverse complement strand
TTTGGGTCAACGACTATGGTGTTGATTCCAAGATGATCAGCTAGTAATCTAGAGGGAACTAAACCGCCACGGCTAATTGTAGCAATACTTGAAAATTCTCGTTGTAAACTTGACACTTTATCGGCAAGAACTTTTATTAGTTTTTCAACTTCAGACCAAGTTACTTTTTGTGATTCAGAGTCTTTTTTTGTCAATTAAAAATCCTGTATGAGTTTTTCATATATTTCTTAGAATGTTTTCATTACATCCTTTAGTGGTTTTACTATTTTGAGAATTTTAAATGGAATTTTTCCAAAATCTAGATCTTTTTCAGAAGAGATTAGAAGCACATCATCATTTGCCAATGGAAAACTCATCACAATTACTTTATCCCTGTATGACATGGAAAAATGAACCTGTCCAAATTCTGAATCAAATTCCCTTCGCATTCTAACTCGTAAAGCCAACTCCATAAACATCATCTCATCTTGTTTTTGAGATTCAAGTGACATTAGATCTTTTTTCATCCCACCTGCAACCAAATGGCCCCTACCGTTGATTATTCTGGCAGATCTCATTTTTGGATCTAATTTTACGATTTTTTGGCATATCTTTTCAAGGTCTCCTTCATTGCCCATTAGTCTAATAATACAAGCGATCTATTTATTGCGAGCTTTGAATGTAATATGTCGTGAGCCCACAAACACCCCAAGACACAGTAGAATATTACAAACACCTGTCTTTGTTTTGGACAGATTTGATACACTTGATGTCAAGCAAGCCACAGGCTTTGGCCTCAACTGGTCCGATGCGAAGTTTTGCCGCCAATTCAAAAAAAGTAGCAACCGAATTAATCGAGGTAAATGAAAGCCTTTTAGAGTTTAACAAATTTCTCACAGAATACTACAAAGAATTAGCAGAAACCTGGAATGAGGCACAGAAAAAAGTGAATCTAAAGGCACCTGATGTTCCACAAGATGTTGAGCAGATAGAGGCATTCAAACGCATTTGGATTGACATATTTGATAATGACTTTACAGAACTCTTTGATTCAAAAAAGTTTGGAGAAAACTATGGAAAACTTGTTTCAAAGGAATTGGAGTTGACAAAGCATTGGAACAATATAACAAATGTGATACTCCAGTCTGCAAACCTTCCAAGTAAAGAAGAGATTGATGAAGTTTACAAAGAACTACATGACCTTAAAAAACGCGTGATTAAATTGGAAATAGAGGCAAAAAAGAAAAAGGTAGTAAAAAATGAAAAGTGAAAGTAAAGTAGACCCAAAAATTATGGAGGAGATTATTAGATTCAATAAAAATGTCCTGCAAGCTCCAAAACTAGTTGCAGCCCCTGATGAGATTAGCTTGGAGGTAACTGCCCATGATGTCGTACAAGAGATTGACAAAACACGGTTACTACATTACAAGCCATTAACAGACAAGCAGCACAAAACACCGTTGCTTATTTCCTATGCATTGATTAACAGATACCATATTTTGGATATTCATCCAGAAAAAAGTTGGGTGCGAAACTTGCTACAGCAAGGATTTGATGTTTACATGTTAGATTGGGGAAGTCCAACTGCCATGGACAAATATCTTGATTTTGATGATTACGTTAATGGATACTTGGATGGATCAGTAGAATATATCAAAAACGAATCATCCGTAGAAAAAATATCTCTTCAAGGGTATTGTACAGGAGCTACCCTGGCAACAGCTTATACCACTTTGCATCCAGAAAGTGTCAAAAACTACATTGCAACTGCACCAGTAATTGATGGGTGGAGAGACACCACCGTGATAAGCAATCTTGCAAAAAATATGGATGTCGATAAAATGGTGGACACTATTGGAAACATGCCCCCTGAATTCATGTACTATTGTTTTTCAGTCCTAAAGCCATTTGAGCAAGGAATAGAAAAATACGTCAATTTTTTCAAAAATATTGACAATAAACGATTCGTAGATAGTTTCTTGAGAGTAGAAAAATGGCTCAGCGACACACCGCCAATTCCAGGAGAGTTATTCAAACAATGGATAAAAGACATCTACCAAGACAATTTACTCATACAAAACAAAATGTATGTAAACAATAGTCATATTGATTTGAAAAAAATCGACATGCCGATTTTCACACAAGTAGCAGTAGGAGACCATCTAGTGTCACCTGAATGTAGCATGCCACTGCATTATGCCGTAGGAAGTGAAGACAAAACTCTTAGGATGTATCCTACTGGACATGTAGGAATGATTGCAAGCTCATTGTCCCAAAAGAAAGTTCTTCCAGAGCTTGGCAAGTGGCTTTTAGAAAGATCATAAAAATAAAATAAAAATTAAAAAATTTGGTTTGACCACTAGTTGTTACGTGTGGTAAATGCTGAAATCCATGATTGCATGATGTTCTTGTTTAGATCTGCAAATGATTTTGCATTATCATTGAAGGTCTTGATGTTTTGTTGTGTTGCATCAATTGTTGCAAGGGCTATTTGGTTTTGAATTGAAGCTGCCTTTACAAATTCTTCAGTAGTATCACGCATTACTTTTAGTGTTGCTTCTGGAATATTTGCTGCAATGCCTGATTTCCTTGCAAATTCTTTTTGTATTGTGATTGAAGAATCTACCATGTTCTCATATGCTTGCAAGTATTCTTGTTGTACGTTGGTAATTGATTGATGATACTGTGGTACTGATTGTTTAATGCTTGTGAATACCTTGTCTACGTTTTGTTGATATGTTGAAAATGCATCTTTTGGATTATTTTGTGATTGCTCGTTTTTACTCATTGTTTCACCTCCTTATTACCTGATTTTTTTCCTATAGGAAGGATTATGACTTGGACCAAGTCTCCTTCTCCTAAACCAAGGGCATTTCGTTCGGCCTCGGGAATTGAAATTCTGCCAGCACTGCCAACAGTTGTTTTGTATGCACCCCAATTCATGAAAGTGGGAAGCATTTGACCAATGTTGAACATTGTATCCATGCTTTTGTTTTGTAAACTAGTTACATTTTCCATAATGTTGGATTGAGTACTTTTGGTGGCATCAGACATTGTTTTGAGAGTCTCTAAAGGGTTGAATGGTTGACTTCCTTGGTTATTCATTAATGAGCCAAAATTTTTAATAAATTCAGCCTGTGCACGACCACTTTTTTGAATCCATTCTTTGAACATGGATGAAGGGTCATATTGGCTATAATTACCACTCATTGGTAACCTATGGTATTCATATGTATTTAACCATATCTAATCAGAGTTTAGAAAATCAAGAACAATTTCTGAAAACTCTTTTGGGGCTTGAACGTAGGGTGTATGCCCACAACCATCCATTCTGTAAAACCTACAATCCTTAATTGATGACACAAACCCATCTGCGTGTTTTAGAGGGATCACCGGATCGTCTGAACCCCAAATTATCAGGGTTGGGGCATTAATTGTCTGAAGTTTGGTTGTAATAATTTCGGCATTTTTAAGACCCAGGATTGTAGACATGAATGCCATTTTTGCGTTTGGCATTTTCATTCTTTCAATGAATCTCTCAACAATTTCTGGATCAGCATCAACTCCAGATCCCTCCATCATTTCAAATGCATTTTTTGCATTTGGTTCATTTGGGTATAGGGCAGCCATGATATATGCATCTAAGGCAGGAGTAGATTGCTTCATTACTCCTGATGGAGAAACAAGGGTTAGTTTTTCAATGTTTGTGTATTTCGAGGCATATTCTGCAGTTACTTGACCGCCTAATGATGAACCAATTATGTGGGGATTATCAACCCCAATTGATTCAAGGAATTTGTTTAAAAATTCGGAAAAAAATTCTGTAGTATAATCCACAAGTGGTTTATCACTTAAACCAAAGCCAATAAGATCAGGAACTATGAGATGATAATCCTTGGCAAAAAAAGGAATTACTTTATTCCAACGTTCAGCAGAAGCTCCCAACCCATGAACTAAAACCAGTGTACTCTTGGAGTGACCTTCCTCCAAAAATCTTATTTTATTGCCATCTACATCAATGAAATTTTCTTCCACCATTTTAGCGTCAACTTTCCTCACTAGATAAATATTACAAAAATTGGCGATCGGTTAATTTTATCCCTTTTTTTGATTTTTTGGAATGGTAGCGTCTCATCTACATTTTTTAATATCCAAATAATGCTAATTCTATGATTAAAAAGCAAGTAAGCAAGATTCTAGTCCCTATGGATGGTTCAAAAAATTCCAGAAGGGGTTTAGAGATGGCGATTTCTGTGGCTAGGCAATTTGGGGCCACAATTACAGGAGTTTATTCGATAAATGAGCCTCCACATTCGGAATTTAGAGGAGTAGGTTCTGTCCGCGATTCTCTTAATGATGAAATCAAAAAATTCATGGAAGAGGCAAAAGTGCTGGCGGCTCAAAACGGAATCGTATTCAAAGAGAAATTAATGAGGGGAGATATAGGATACAACATTATCAAATTAGCTCACAATAAAAAGGAAAAATTCAATTTGATAGTTATTGGCTCTAGAGGAAGAGGATCAATCAAAGAGATGTTTTTTGGAAGTGTGTCAAACTATGTAATCCATGTTGCCAAGATTCCAGTTTTAGTGGTAAAATAATCTCAAGAAATTCCGTGTTTTTGAAAATATTTTTGATGGTATTCCTCAGCTTTATAAAATTCTGGCGCAGGGTTAATTTCAGTTACAATTTTTTTGGAAAACTTTCCGGAGGACTCCAAATGCTCTTTTGACTTTTCGGCAATTTGTTTTTGGGTTTCATCATGGAAGAATATTGAAGACCTGTATTGTATTCCCACATCCGGGCCTTGTCTATTAAGTGAGGTTGGGTCATGATTATTCCAAAACACATCTAATAATTCCTCATATGAAATTTCATCTGGATCATAATCTACTTCTACAGCTTCAGCATGTCCAGTTCTATCGGTACAAACCTCTTCGTAAGTTGGATTGGATAAATTACCTCCAGTATATCCAACTTTTGTGGATTTTACGCCCTTTGTTTTTCTAAACAAATCTTCAACATGCCAAAAACAACCAGCAGCAAACGTCGCTTTCATGAAATAATATCCACATAAACTAGATTAAAACCATTCCAAAAAAAGAATTAAAAAATTATTTTACATTGGTGAAAATCTCTACTACTTTTTTTGCAAGATTTTCAATGTCAATGTTTGGTTCTGCAGAAATCAAAAGAGCGATTTGCGATATTGGAAATGGAAAACTGACTAATACTGCTTTATCACGCCTAGCCGCAATATAGTTTATTGGTCCTAAGGATTCATCAAACTCTTTTCTTATGGAAGCCTTGGAGACAAAGTTGTAAAATGCCTGAAGTTTTGTTTCATCATTTTCATAGGGAACGATTCCTTCTTTGAAACCACCCAAAACAAGCTGCCCTTCCTTGTTGATTATCCCTGCAAATCTAATTTCTGGCTCTTTTAAGAGAATATTGCATTTTTCATCATAAAGTTGATTTATAGATTCATTTTGTTCTGACAATCAGAAAAAATCAAAATTTCAAAAATAAAAACTTTGTCAAAAATACAACATATAATTACAGGTCATCAAAGGCATAAAATTCACAACTTGCATTTTAGGATCACATAGTCAATTATTTTGTCTTCAGATGCCTTTTTCATTTTCAGAATTGATTTATGTAGAATTTTTTCTACAAAGTCAGGATACTTTTTCCGTATAGAGTGTCGAAGGTTTGGCCTATTATTTACATAATAATTGGCCAAGGGATCATAGACGTATTTCCCAATGAGTTTTTCATCAGTTACAGTAAAGCCGCCAGATGAAATCAAGTTCTTTACCATATGCAAATTATAGTGTTCAGAAGACCAGGTAAATTTTAGAATACCAAGATTTCTAATCGAAGTCTCAGAAAGCACTACTGGAAGTGCCAAAACAAGAAGTCCTGATTTTTTTAATATTCTCTTTGATTCAGATATGAAATTTTCAAAAGGTTTGAAGTGTTGAGAAGATTCCAGAGCCAAAACACGATCAAAAGAATTGTTAGAAAAGGGCAGTGCAGTGGATGTAGAATTTAAAAATTCCAAATTCCTTTGAGGGCCAGAAAATTGAAGTTGATTGTAATTGATGTTTATGCAGAATAATTTTAGTTTCTCATACCGATCTCTCCAAAACAGTGCAGGGGCAGAAAGTCCACTTCCAACATCTAAAGCAGATTCAGATTTTGCAAGTTCTGCAATCTTACCAAAAATTTCACATAGATTTTTTTGAGCAATGATTGGTTCGGATGTATTTTCTGTCCAATATCCAAAATTAAGCATTGAACCACCTGTTGCAATCTGCATAACTGGTGAGAGGGAATCATAAAGATTTACAACGTCTTTCTCGTTTCTTCGAAGAGTCCAAAGAATAACATCAAGGGGATTAATTGTAACCAAAAGGATCTTCAAATTATTTTAGAAACAAGCCTATTAATTTCTAGGGATAAAATCAAAACAAAAAGCAGCATATTTTATTAGTGTAGGAAGGAAAAACAATTCATGTCAGATCCAAATTATGATGTTTCTACTGAACTAGTAATTGCAAAATGGTCTGACAGATTTATCGCTTGGTTAATTGATTTTCTGATAATATCATCTGTTTCAACAATGATATTTGCAGTAACCTATGGAACCTATAATTTAGAATGGAGTGAAGCAATGATTTTCTCAGAGGCGACAAATTACCTTCCTACAAGTGTAGTATTTTTCGGATATTGGATTATTTTAGAATACAAAACAGGACAGTCAATTGGAAAGAAGATAATCCATTTGAAGATAGTGGAGTTGGATGGTAAAGCCCCATCAATCACAGAAATAGTGATAAGCAGTTTTGGGAAATCATTTTTGCTGCCAATAGATATGATACTAGGTTTGATCTTTACTAATCAAAAAAGACAAAGGATATTCAACAAAATTAGTGATACTATCATAATCAAAATAAAAAGTGAAGAGAAAGATTATGAAAAAATCAATTACAAAAAAGATTGATTTTTGTCATATTTTCTTATGTTAAAACTTTACAGAAATAACCAACAGATCTATTAGCAACTTTAGATCTGTTTTTCTTGAGAAATGTCAGATGCTCAGAAAAATGAATGGTGGGTTGGTCTTCCAGATGAACTTCAAAACGACATAGAGTTTGAAGAATAATCATTCAATAACGAGAATAGGAAACAAGATAAAGTGTTTGATTAATTTTGTTCTTTTTTAACTAGTGTTCGAGTAGCTCTTACTTTGGCCATTTTTTGAATATTCCAAGCAATGACCTCGCGTATTTTTTCAATATGTTCTGCTTCCATTTTTACTACCATGTCATAATCGCCAAATGTTCTTTCAACTCGTTTAATTTGTTCAAGTTTTTTTAATTCCTCTATCACATTTTCTTCAGAGCCCAAATCAGTTTTGAGTAAAACGTATGCAATAGTCACAAGATCTTCAGAAGATTTATGATATTTCAAAGTTGGTATTAGTTACCAAATTAAAATCAAGTTTTGAAAAATTTAGTCGTGTATAGCTTTCGCTAGGCGGAATTAAAAATAATTCATCGTGCAGTCGTGTATTTGCATTCACTTAATGAATTGTAAAATGAATTCATCGCGCATAGTCTCTATGTAAGTGGCTGAACCGATGTGTTGGTCTATTAGTAAAGGCTGGCTCATCACTCGCCGAAGCTTGTGATCTACACCACCTTCCTATCAACGCAGTCTTCTGCTGCCGACCTTCATCTTGCGAAAGAATATCTTGTCTCGGGATGGGATTCGTGCTTAGATGCTTTCAGCACTTAGCCCAAACGGCTTAGCTGCCCGGCCTGCCTTATCAGACAACCGGTAAACCAGTGGCCACGCTGCTCTGTTCCTCTCGTACTCGGAGCAACTTCCCCTCAGATATTCACGCTTCCATCAGGCAGAGACCGACCTGTCTCACGACGGTCTAAACCCAGCTCATGTTCCCTTTTAATAGGCGAGCAGCCTCACCCTTGGCCCCTGCTGCAGGACCAGGATAGGAAAAGCCGACATCGAGGTACCAAACCGCGGGGTCGATAGGAGCTCTCGCCCGCGACGAGCCTGTTATCCCTGGGGTAATTTTTCTGTCACCTCCGGGCCCCAATAGTGGGCACACGAAGGATCGCTAAGCCAGACTTTCGTCTATGAATTCCGTGCGTTTGGAAATCCATTCAGTCTAGTTTTTGGCTTTGCCCTCTTCAACGGATTTCTGCCCCGTTTGAACTAAACTTTGGGCCCCTTTGATATCTTTTCAAAGGGGTGCCGCCCCAGCCGAACTGCCCACCTGCACATGTCTCCGGTCTTCACTGGATAAGTGGTACTGCAAAAAGAGTCTGGTGTTACATCGTTGCTTCTTAACATCCCGGAGAACGTTAAGCATGGCTCCCAGATACCCTGTGCAATTCTTACTATACCACAAGCACAAGCTGCAGTAAAACTCCACGGGGTCTTCTCTCCCCGATGGAAGATGATGGACTGTTCGTCCACCTTATGTGGCTTCACCGGGTTGTAGGCGGGGACAGTGGGGCCCTCGTTGTTCCATTCATGCGCGTCGGAACTTACCCGACAAGGCATTTGGCTACCTTAAGAGAGTCAGAGTTACTCCCGGCGTTAACCGGCCCTTAGCTCGGTTGAACCCAAGTTTTAGGTACCGGCACCGGCCAGGATTCAGCGACTATACAAATCCTTTCGGACTAGCAGTCGCCTGTGTTTTTATTAAACAGTCGGGACCCCCTTGTAATTGCAACCTGCGATCCCCATTCCTCATGAAGATTGCAGGCATCCCTTGTACCTAAGCTACAGGACTATTTTGCCGAATTCCCTCGCCATACGGTATACCCGTAGCACCTTAGCTTTCTAAGCCAGCGCACCTGTGTCGGTTCTGGGTACGAGCTTGCACTTTGCTAACTACACAATCTTTCATGGTCTCTTGGATTCAAGGAAACTCCGCTAACGCGAAGCCATTCCCGTCTCGGATTGGTTCTCGTCATTACGACACTCCCCAACCCTCGAACAGTTAGATATAACGATGGTTATACAACCCCTATCCGAAAGCGAATCATATAGCTCAAACGCTCCATGCAAGGTACTAGAATATTAACTAGTTTCCCATTCGATTTACTCTGTTGAGGTAAACCTTAGGATCGACTACCTCCAGGCTGATAACGCATTGCCTGGAAACCCTTGCGCTTACGGTGGTATTGGTTCTCACAATACTATGCTGTTACTGCCGCCAGGATCTGCAATAGAAACCGGTCCACAGGACGTCACCGCCCTGCTTCGACCCAATCACTACGCCAACCTACCACGAATCATCCACTGATGATTATCTAAAGTATCGGTACTTTGCTTTAGCCCCGTCCGTTTTTGAGGCATCCCCCCTCGGCAGGTAAGTTGTTACACACTTTTTAAAGGATAGCTGCTTCTGAGCTTACCTCCCTGCTGTCTTGGCGAGAACACACTCTTTCGCTTGACACTTAGCAAAGATTTGGGGACCTTAACTTCAGTCTGGGTTAAACCCCTTTCGGTCATGAGCCTTACGCCACATGAACCCGTGTCCTTGCTTCTACGATGTATATCCGTTCGGAGTTTGAATGGACGGTGAGGAATCTCTTCCCCGCGCCGCCCTATCAGTGCTCTACCGGAAACACTATCTCCACAAAGCACGCCCTGCGAGACGCTTCGGTTGGAACTAGCGAGCGCCAGTCTAGATTGGTTTTTGACCCCTATTCCCAAGTCACACAAACGATTTGCACGTCAGAACTGCTTCAGACCTCCAGCGGGCTTTCGCCCGCCTTCATCTTGCTCAGGAATAGATCGACTGGCTTCTAGCCTAGCTGCCATGACTTAACGCACTTTCACACGCTTCTCCTCACAATGCTGCGAGAACTCGGTTTCCCTTCGCTTTCACCTTTAAGGGTTTAAGCTTGCCATGACAGTTAGCTCCCTGGCCCGTGTTTCGAGACGGAACGCGTGACACTGATGATTTGGACATCAAATCTTTAGCTCTATTGCTAGAACCTCCAATCTGAAAGAATCACCTTCCATGCCACGCACGTCTGTAACCAATAGGTTTCATGCACTTTTCACCCCCCTTCCGGGGTACTTTTCAGCTTTCCCTCACGGTACTAGTCCACTATCGGTCTTGAGAGATATTTAGCCTCGGATGCTACTTTCACCCATATTCATTGCCCACTACCAAGGACAACTACTCTGGTATGAATAGGACCTTTCACACTTCGTTTACGGGGGTATCACCCTCTATGCCATAACGTTCCAGATAACTTCAACTGGGATTCAGGATTCCATATTATCATACCAAACACCACATCTCCCGAAGGATTCAGTTTGGGCTATTTCCTTTTCGTTCGCCACTACTTGGGAAATCTCAATTGATTTCTTTTCCTCGTGGTACTAAGATGCTTCAATTCCCACGGTTCGATCTCCATCACCATTGTAATGGAGTACACAAAAGTGTAAGATTCTCATTCGGACATCTCGGGATCATAGGATGCGTGCGCCTACCCCGAGCTTATCGCAGCTTGCCACGTCCTTCTTCTCTCCTCAAGCCTAGCAATCCTCCTATTGGCGTCTTTACACCGGCAAATTCAGCCACATATTACACGACTATGCACGATGATCATTGCAAGTCTCCTGGCAGAGAACCTGCTACATCCTTCATACATCACTTTCGTGATGCATTGCATCGATGAATTGACGTGAAGATTATGCGCATCCGGCACATTTCCTTGTCTAAGGAGGTGATCCGACCGCAGGTTCCCCTACGGTCACCTTGTTACGACTTTTCCCTTGTCACTTACCTCAAGTTCGATAACGCCAATTAGACGTCACCTCGCTAAAAGCAAACTTCAATGAAACGACGGGCGGTGTGTGCAAGGAGCAGGGACGTATTCACCGCGCGATAATGACACGCAGTTACTAGGGATTCCATATTCGTGAGGGCGAGTTGCAGCCCTCAGTCATAACTGTGGTAACGTTTGAGGATTACCTCCTCCTTTCGGATTCGGAACACATTGTCGTTACCATTGCAGCCCGCGTGTGGCCCCAGAGTTTCGGGGCATACTGACCTGCCGTGGCCCCTTCCTTCCTCCGTATTAACTACGGCGGTCCCGCTAATTCGCCCCACTACTCCTGAGAGTAGTGGTGGCAACTAGAGGCAGGGATCTCGCTCGTTACCTGACTTAACAGGACATCTCACGGCACGAGCTGGCGACGGCCATGCACCACCTCTCAGCTTGTCTGGTAAAGTCTTCAGCTTGACCTTCATTCTGCTGTCTCTCCGGGTAAGATTTCTGGCGTTGACTCCAATTGAACCGCAGGCTTCACCCCTTGTGGTGCTCCCCCGCCAATTCCTTTAAGTTTCATACTTGCGTACGTACTTCCCAGGCGGCAAACTTAACGGCTTCCCTGCAGCACTGCATTGGCATCAAGCCAATGCATCACTGAGTTTGCATAGTTTACAGCTGGGACTACCCGGGTATCTAATCCGGTTTGCTCCCCCAGCTTTCATCCCTCACCGTCGGACGTGTTCTGGTAGACCGCCTTCGCCACAGGTGGTCATCAATAGATCAAAGGATTTTACCCCTTCCTACCGAGTACCGTCTACCTCTCCCACTCCCTAGCTTTGCAGTATTCCCGGCAGCCCATACGTTGAGCGTATGGATTTAACCGAAAACTTACAAAGCAGGCTACGGATGCTTTAGGCCCAATAATCATCCTGACCACTTGAGGTGCTGGTTTTACCGCGGCGGCTGACACCAGAACTTGCCCACCCCTTATTCATCAGTGTTTCTAGGACTGACAAAAGGTTCCTTTAGCAGAAACCACTCGGATTAACCTTGTCGTGCTTTCGCACATTGCAAAGTTTTCTCGCCTGCTGCGCCCCATAGGGCCTGGGTCCGTGTCTCAGTACCCATCTCCGGGCTACTCCTCTCAGAGCCCGTACCTGTAATAGTCTTGGTGGGCCATTACCTCACCAACAAACTGATAGGCCGCAGTCCCATCCTACGGCAATAAATTATTTGAAACATAAACCATTCCAGGCATAATGTTCTATCGGGTATTATTCTCAGTTTCCCGAGGTTATCCCCGTCCATAGGGTAGGTTGACTACGCGTTACTGAGCCGTCTGCCTTGTATTACTACAATGACTCGCATGGCTTAGTATCAATCCGATAGCAGTCAGGTCCGGCAGGATCAACCGGATTCTGATTTTTTGATTATTGAAGTACATTTGTACTATATTGGAATTGACGGATGCACATAATCTTCACATCTCAGATTTAATCACTTGATCAAATCCTCATTTTGTATGCGTAACTGGAGGCCCATGAATCACAAAATGGTATATTACCATACTTCATCACAAGCGCCGCCTATTGCGTTACGTATGCAGAAGGAGAGACTTTTCAAATACATATAAACCATGCCTAAAATGACCGATCTTTGATTAGAATATAGCCCGAATTAGCCAAAAAGGAAGATAGAAAATGAGTATAATTTCCGATTACAAAAAGAAAACCAGAACCTCTGCAAAATTATTTGCCAAATCAGCCAAATTACACGTCAATGGTGTAAGTCATAATATAAGATTCTATGAACCCTATCCCTTTGTTGTAAAAAAATCCTCTGGAAAAAATCTGATAGATGTTGACGATAACAAATACACAGATTACTGGATGGGTCATTGGAGTTTAATTTTAGGTCATGGTCCAAAGAATGTAAAAAAATCTTTGGAAAGTCAGATCAAAAAAAGTTGGATGTATGGCACAGTAAATGAACAGACAATAAAATTATCAGAAATAATTTCAAAGGCAGTTCCAGTAGCTGAGAAGATTCGGTATGTTACATCAGGTACTGAAGCTACAATGTATGCAGTTAGACTTGCCCGTTCTGCAACGGGAAGAAAAATTATTGCGAAAATCGACGGAGGGTGGCATGGATATACTTCAGACTTGCTAAAATCAGTTAATTGGCCATTTAGTGAATCTGAAAGCAGTGGTGTGATTAATGAAGAAAAAATTGTATCAATTCCATATAACAATTTAGAAGAATCTATAAAAATTCTAAAAAAAGTTTCCAAAGACTTGGCAGGAGTAATCATAGAACCAGTGTTGGGAGGAGGAGGATGCATCCCTGCAACATCTGACTATCTGAAAGGAATTCAAGAATTTGTTCACAAAAATAGATCGTTGTTTATTTTAGATGAAATCGTTACTGGGTTTAGATTCAGGTTTGGTTGTTTGTATCCCACAATGAAATTAGATCCAGACATTGTAACCCTAGGTAAAATTGTTGGGGGAGGAATGGCAATAGGAGTAATGTGCGGTAAAAAAGAGATAATGGAGTATGCAGATACAACGGGAAAGAAAAAATCAGAAAGATCATATGTAGGTGGAGGAACATTTTCTGCAAACCCCTCATCAATGGTAGCAGGTCATGCAACATTAAATGAGCTAAAAAATTCCAACAATACGATATACTCCAAGCTCAACGAGTTAGGAGAAATGGCAAGAAAAGGACTGGCCAAATCATTTGGAGATAAAGTAATAGTTACAGGTAAGGGCTCCTTGTTTATGACTCATTTTACGAAAAATGGAATTACAAGTATTAGTAATTCTTTGGATGTTGCAAAATGTGATTCAAAATTGTTGCAGAAATATCATTTCAAAATGATAGCACATGATGGAATTTTCTTCTTGCCTGGAAAGCTAGGAGCCATTTCTTTTGCACACACCAAACAGGATATCCAAAAAATGATTAATGCGTCAAATGACTTTAAATTCTAAATTTTCATTCCCTATAATTTCAGATAAAGGCCAGATTTTGCTTTTGATATTCCTATAACAGACACTACAGAAACCATCAAAATCAGGATTGCAATAGTGTGAAATTCAGGAACCACAAAAGTTCCAATTACTTCAATTTCCTCTGTGCCTTCTGGAAATGGGATTGTCAAGGTTCTTTCATTTACAGTTTTTGACTCATCAAATGGAGTTTCCAGTCCATCTATTAGCACAAAAAAGTCAATCAATCCTTCTTCATATTGTTGCATTGCCAGTTCGTCTTCATCTAATTCTCTGTCTTCTTTGACGAACTCTTTTTCTGTAACAGTAAAGGTTAGAGTTTCTCGGATATCATAAAGATGAGAGGTCTGTATTCCCCATCCAAGCTTTATTTCATAATCTCCAAGAGGTTGATCTTGGTCAATGCAAGTATTGCCATATCTTTCAGTTGTTACCCCATTAATTTTTAGATCACAAATGGAATTCCAACCGCCGGCTTCAACAGTTGGTTTGGGATTGGTTGTACTAAAAAGAGTAAAAGAAATTGTTTTGGGGGCAAACTTGTTGGCACCTACTTCATCAAATGAATACAATGCAAAACAGTAATCACCACCACAAGTTTGAGGAACATTACCACCTATCGATTCTAAAAAGGGCATGTAGATGAAAAACTCCATTCTAGGATCAATGTCTTCCGGAATAGAAGGCATTCCAGTAACTGAAATTTCAACTTCGGTTCCAGGTCCGCCTGAAGTAGGACTCATTGTTATCTTCGGCATCGGAAGTCCTAGCTCTTGCGAGTCAAATTCAGTTTGAGCAAAAGCATTGAGACTTGAAAATGGAATTAAAGATAAAACCATCAAGAAGAAGATTGTCCTCAACACTGCAAATTTTGTTGAATTTCATTTGTATTTAAACTTCCAGTATGAATAGTTAGGGATTTATCAAATAAAATTTCATCACCTAAACTTTCATTACAGATATCACTTCCAGAGAAAATATGGGATTATTTGGATCAAAAGAAGACCCAGAAGATTTGATGTATCATGCAATGTCATTGATGGAAAAAAACCAACCAAAGGCAGCCATTTCCTTATTCAGCAAAGTCATCAAACAAGACCCACAAAATACATCTGCAATATTTAACAAAGGGTTGGCATTAAATCAGATAAAAAAATATACAGATGCCGTAACCTGTTTTGATAAACTTTTACAAATTAATCCAAAAGACTCCCAAGCCTTTAACAACAAAGGTATAGCCATGGCAGAAATGGGAGACACGCAAGCTGCAAACGAATGTTATGACAAAGCAATAGAATCAGACCCCAAAAATAGCGCATCTTATTTTAACAAGGGTGTACTTCTTGACAGACTTCAGGAATATGATGAAGCCTTGGAGTTTTTGGACAAAGCAATAAGTGCAGATTCAAAAAAATCAAACGCCATTTTTTACAAAGGAATTGTGCTTGGGAAAATAGAAAAACACGAAGAGGCTTTGAATTGCTTTGAAAGAGTTTACAAAAAGTATCCATCTCATATAGACGCATTTTTTCACAAAGGTATTGAATTGGCAGAATTAGACAGACATGAAAAAGCTATCGAAGTTTTTGATCAAATGCTATCAAAACATAAAGATAACCTCAAAATTCTTTATGCCAAATCTCGAAGCAAGGCAGCTCTTGGAGAATATGAAGAGGCCCTAGATTTACTTAGAAAGTCTGTTTCTCACTGCATCTAATCTGAGCAAACTAACTTTGCTTTTAGGACCAGTCAACCTTGCCTCATAAATTGGAACGTAGATTTCAGTGATTTCGTCTACTGAAAACTCTTCGTTTAAATCTCGAATATCTATTTCCAAGGGACTTTTTAGAGATTCTTTTAAAATTTGAATTGCAGAATCGTATTTAATTTCGGGCCTTTTCACATTAGTTGAATTGTCTTCAAGTATTTTATCAGGATAATTTTCGATGGATTTTGAATCAGTCTTGTAATGCATGTCTACTTCGTTTCCATTGTGATCAAAAACTAATTCGCTCTCTTCTTCTACGAATACATGTTCTTCAAGAGGAATGTCAATTTTGTTTTTCCCTCTGTCACCAACAAAAGCCTTTTTCAGTGCAGATTTTTCTTTGATTGGAAATAGTCCACCACCAAAAGTAACCTCTTGAACGTTGGAATCAACAGAAATGGTATGAATTGCCTTTCTGTAATAGTCTGCAACATATCTTCCAGAGACCGTTAACAGCGACTCATAAAATAATTCAATAGAGTCAACCTGAACTTCTTCTTTTTTTGGTTTGGTTAAAAAAGACTTGAATTCAGAGGTCTTTTTTTCATCAATGATGTCAGATACCTCATTGTCATCTAGGGATT